>DASQXU010000024.1:0-12122 GCA_035639555.1 Thermoleophilaceae bacterium | reverse complement strand
GGCGGGGCGCTGATGGCGCTGGCCGACAGCGTGGGCGGGATCTGCGCCTACCTGAACCTCCCGTCCGGGGCCCAGACGACGACCATCACCTCCACGACCTCGTTCATGCGCGCCGTGCGCGACGGCGAGGTGACCGCGGTCGCCCGCCCGCTCCACGCCGGGCGGACGGTGATAGTCGTCCAGACCGAGCTCCGCGGCGACGGGGGCCGGCTGGTCGCGCAGGTAACCCAGACCCAGGCGGTGCTCGGCGGCGGGGCCTGAGCCGGATGCCGACCGTTTGCCCCGACCCACCGACCCTGCTACAACTCAGCGCGATGGGCAGCCGCCCCACGCCGACCTCCGATGCGACCGCTTCGGCGGGCGCCGGCCGGCGTGCCTACTGGTATTGGCGATTTATCTAGGCGTCCGGCCCGCGGCAGCCTAGCCGCCGACCGAACTCGAGTCTCAGCCGGACGCCGCCCCACGCCGCGCCCTACCAGGAGAAGAGGGAAACCAACAGAATGGCCGTCACCGGAGAAGAGAGGAGAGCAGAGCTGAGCGGGGCGCTCAGGCGTCTCGACCAGGTCCGCGACCAGCGGATCGAGGAGATCGTCCCGCTCGTCACCCCGGCGCGGATGCTGGAGGAGCGGCCGCTCGGCCCGCGCGAGGCCGAGGTCGTCCTCGAGGGGCGAGCCCGCATCGCCGCGATCCTCGACCGAGCCGACGATCGGGTGCTCGTGGTGGTCGGGCCCTGCAGCGTCCACGACCCGGCGGCGGCCATGGAGTACGCGCGGCGCCTGTGCGAGAAGCGCGATGAGCTCGATCGGGAGCTCTTCATCGCCATGCGCGTCTACTTCGAGAAGCCCCGCACGACGACCGGCTGGAAGGGCATGATCAACGACCCGCACCTCGACGGGTCGGGCGACGTCAACACCGGCCTCCGCTGGGCTCGCGAGCTGCTGCTCGAGGTCCTGGGGCTCGGGCTCCCGATCGGCTGCGAGTTCCTCGACCCGATCACCCCGCAGTACATCTCGGACGCCGTGGCCTGGGGGGCGATCGGCGCCCGCACCGCCGAGAGCCAGATCCACCGCCAGCTCGCCTCGGGCCTCTCCATGCCGGTCGGGTTCAAGAACCGGACCGACGGCAACCTCAGCGTGGCCGTCGACGCCGTGCGCGCGGCCGCCGCGCCGCACGCCTTCGCCGGCATCGACGTCACCGGCACGCCGGCCATCCTGTACACGAGCGGGAACTCGGACTGCCACATCATCCTCCGCGGCGGGCGCGAGGCGCCGAACTACGACGCCGAGCCGGTAGCCGATGCGCTCGCCCGGCTTCGGGCCGCCGGCCTGCCCGAGCGCCTCGTGATCGACGCCTCGCACGACAACAGCGGCAAGGAGCACGAGCGCCAACCCGCCGTGGTCGCCGACGTCGCGCGGCAGATCGCGGCCGGAAACCCGGCGATCGTCGGGATGATGCTCGAGTCCTTCCTCGTCGAGGGACGCCAGGAGCTCGTGCCGGGCACGCCGCTCACCTACGGGCAGTCGATCACCGACGCCTGCATGGACTGGGCCACCACGGAGCGGGCGCTCGATCGGCTCGCGGCCGCCGTGCGGGAGCGACGGGAGAGGATCGGGCGGCCGGCGGCGACCCCGACCGGGCAGGAGCGGGAGAGGGTCTGAGCCCGAGGCTCGCCGTCCTCGGCGTGGGGCTGATCGGAGGCTCGATCGGCCTCGCCGCTCGCGAGCGGCTCGAGGGCGCGGAGGTGGTCGGCTTCGGGCGCAGCCCGGAGCGGCTCGAGCGGGCGCGCCGCCTGGGCGCGATCGACGGCGCGGCGGGGTCGGTCGAGGAGGCCCTCGCAGGAGCCGAGGTGTGCTTCGCCTGCGGGCCGGTGGGCGCGCTGCCCGGACAGGTCCGGGCCGCGCTGGCGGCCGCCGGGCGCGATTGCGCGGTGACCGACGTCGGCTCGACCAAGCGCCGGTTGGTCGAGGCGATCGACGACGAGCGCTTCGTCGGCGGCCATCCGATCGCCGGCTCGGAGGCCAGCGGCGTCGAGCACGCCCGGGGCGACCTGTTCGAGGGGGCGGTCTGGTACCTGACCCCGCTCGCGCGCTCGTCGGGGCTGCTCTACGAGCGCCTGCACCGCCTGATCGTCGCGCTAGGGGCAAGGCCGGTGGCGGTCGATCCCGCGACCCACGACCGGCTGGTCGCGGTCTTCAGCCACCTTCCGCACGTGCTGGCCAACGTGCTCGTGACCGAGGCGGCGGCGACGCTCAGCGAGCACGGCGAGGCGCTGCGGCAGGTCGGCCCGAGCTTCCGCGACGCGACCCGGGTCGCGGGCGCGAACACCGGCGTGTGGACCGACGTCTATCTCTCGAACCGGGAGGCGATCGGCCACGAGGTCCGTCGCTTCGTGCGCTCGCTCGAGCGGGTGGCGGACATGCTCGAGGGCGGCCGGGAGGGCGAGGTCGCCCACTGGAACGACCGCGCGGCCGACGACCGCCGCCGCCTGCTCGAGGCGGAGCTCGCCGCCGGTCCGGTCCACGCGCTGCGCCTGACCGTCCCGAACCGCCCGGGTATCGTCGCGAAGGTGGCGCTCGAGCTCGGCAGGGCGGGGGTCAACATCGCCGACCTCGCCCTGGCCCCCGCCGCCGACATGCGCTCGGGGGCGATGACGGTGTGGATCGCCGGCGACGGCCAGGCGGCCCGCGCGCGTGAGCTGATCGCCGGGCTCGGCTTCCCGGTCGGACCGTGAGCTCCACTCGCCGGTTCGCGCCATCCGGCCCGCTGCGCGGGGAGTATGTCCCGCCGCCCGACAAGTCGATCTCCCACCGCGCCGCCCTGATCGCCGCCATGGCCGACGAGCCGGTGGCGATCGAGAACTACCTCGACTCGGCTGACACCCGCTCGACGCTCGACGCCCTGCGCACGCTCGGCGCCGGGGTCGACGAGGAGGACGGGCGCATGCTGATACGGGGGGTGGGACTGCGAGAGCTCGAGGCCACCGGCGGCCGCCTCGACGTCGGGAACTCGGGGACGCTGATGCGGCTCCTGCCCGGGTGGCTCGCCGGCCAGCCGGGCGGGGTCTGGACGCTCGACGGCGACAGCTCGATCAGGCGCCGTCCGGTGGACCGGGTGGTCGAGCCGCTGCGGGCGATGGGGGCGCGGGTCGAGGCCCGCGACGGCCGCTACCCGCCCCTGACCGTGGCGGGGGGCGAGCTCGAGGGGATCGAGTACGTGCTGCCCGTGGCTAGCGCCCAGGTCAAGTCGTGCGTGCTGCTCGCCGGCATGCTCGCCGGGGGCCAGACCACGGTGGTCGAGCGCACGCCGAGCCGCGACCACACCGAGCGCATGCTGAGCCGGGCGCGGGTGCCGTTCGAGCGGGAGGGCCGGACCCTGCGCGTGCACCAGGTCGACGAGCTCGAGCTCGACGCCGTGCGGGTCCCCGGCGACTTCTCCTCGGCCGCCTTCGTCGTGACCGCGGCGACCCTCGTCCGCGGCTCCCGGGTCGTGATCTCGGACGTCGGGCTCAACTGGACCCGCACCGGCTTCCTGCGCATCGCCGAGCGCATGGGCGCGGTCGTCGTCGGCGACCTCGAGGCGCCGGGCGAGACGAGCGACCGGGAGCCGGTGGGGGAGCTCGACGTGGCGTCGGCTCCGCTCGAGGGAACCGAGGTCGGCCCTGAGGAGGTGCCGCTCGCGATCGACGAGCTCCCCCTTGTCGCGCTCCTCGGCGCGTTCGCCGAAGGAGAGACCGTCGTTCGCGGCGCGGCGGAGCTTCGACACAAGGAGTCCGATCGGATCGCCGGGGTGGTCGAGGGGCTCGCGGGGCTCGGCGCCGACATCACCGAGACCGCGGACGGCTTCGCCGTGCGGGGAGACGGGGCACCTCTCCCGGGCGGCACGCTCGACGCGCGCGGCGACCACCGCCTGGCCATGCTCGGGGCGGTGGCCGGCCTCGCCTCGAAGGAGGGGGTCGAGGTCGTGGGGATGGAAAGCGCGGCGGTCTCCTACCCGGGGTTCGAGCCGGACCTCGGCGCCCTGCTGCGCCGCGGGGCGCGGGGGTAGCCTCGGGGCGTGATCGTCGCCATCGACGGCCCGGCCGGGGCCGGGAAGAGCACGGTGGCCAGGGCGCTCGCCCGGGCGCTCGGGTTCGGCTACCTCGACTCGGGGGCCCTGTACCGGGCCGCCGCGCTCGCCCTGCTCGAGCGCGGGGGAGCGGCGTCGGCGCTGGCCCGCGAGGTGGACGTCGAGCTGGGCGAGCGGGTGCTGGTCGACGGCCGCGACGTCACCGACGCGATCCGGGCCCCGGAGGTGAGCGAGGCCGCCTCGCGGATCGCGGCAAACCCCCGGGTGCGCGAGGTGCTCGTGGACAAGCAGCGCGCGCTGCTCGGCCGGGGCGACTGGGTCGCCGAGGGTCGCGACATCGGCACCGTGGTCGCCCCGGACGCTCCGGTGAAGGTCTTCCTCACCGCGAGCCCCGAGGAGCGCGCCCGGCGCCGGGCGGCGGAGCTCGGGGCCGATCCGGACATGGTCCTGCGCGACCAGGCCCTGCGCGACGCCCAGGACCGAAGCCGCGAGCACTCGCCGCTTCGCCCGGCGCCCGACGCGGTCGAGCTCGACACCACCGGAATGTCGGTGGACGAGGTGGTCGACCGGATCGTGCGCATGGTCCGCGCCGCGCCGTCCACCGCCACCGCCTGACGCCGTGGCGCTGCCCAAGGTGGCCGTCGTCGGCTACCCGAACGTCGGCAAGTCGACGCTCGTAAATCGGCTCTCGGGCGGCCGCGAGGCCGTGGTGCACGAGCAGCCCGGGGTGACCCGCGACCGCAAGGAGGTCGAGGCCGAGTGGAACGGCCGCTCGTTCCTGCTCGTGGACACCGGGGGCCTCGACCTCGAGCAGCGGGACGGGCTCGCCGAGGCGGTGCGCCGGCAGGCTCGCGCCGCCCTGTCCGAGGCCGACCTCGCCGTGCTCGTCGTGGACGCCCGCGCCGGCCTTCGCCCGGGCGACGCCGAGCTCGGGGCCGAGCTGCGCGGCTCGCCCCGCCCGGTGCTGGTCGCCGCCAACAAGGTCGACGGCGCCATCCACATCCCGCTCGCGGCCGAGTTCCACGCCCTGGGCCTCGGCGAGCCGATCGCCGTGTCGGCGGCCCACGGGCTCGGCACCGGCGACCTGCTCGACGCGATCGTTGACCGCCTCGGAGAGGTCCCCGAGCCGGCTCGGGGCGAGGAGACGCGTCTGGCGGTGATCGGGCGTCCGAACGTCGGCAAGTCGTCGCTCGTGAACCGCCTGCTCGGCGAGGAGCGCGTGGTCGTGGCCCCCGAGCCCGGGACCACCCGCGATGCGATCGACACCCGGATCGAGGTCGACGGCCGCCCGGTGGTCCTGATCGACACGGCCGGGCTGCGGCGCCGCACGAAGGTCGCCGGGACCGTCGATTACTACGCGCAGCTCCGCTCCGAGCGCGCGGCCGAGCGCGCCGAGGTGGCGATCACCGTCTGCGACGCGACCGACGGGGTGACGAGCGAGGACCTTCGCATCGCGGAGCTGGCGATGCGCGCGCGGTGCGCGACCCTGGTCGCCCTCAACAAGTGGGACCTCGGGGGCGGGGACCTCGCCGGAGCCCAGGCCCGGCTCGACCGTCGCCTGCGCCAGCGCCCCCGGGCGGTGGCCGTCTCCGCCCTCACCGGGCGAGGCCTGAGGCGCCTGGTGGCCGAGGCGCTCGAGCTCGCCGACCGGGCCCGAAGCCGGATCCCGACCTCCGAGCTCAACCGCTTCCTCTCCGACGTCCAGGCCGCGCGCCAGCCCCCGGCGGTGCGGGGCAGGCGGCTGCGGCTCTACTACATGGCGCAGTACGAGGTGGCGCCGCCGCGCTTCGCGATCCAGGTGAACGACCGGGGGCTCCTGACCCGCGACTACGCCTACTTCGTCGAGAACCGGCTGCGCGACCGGTACGGGCTTCGCGGGGTGCCGCTCGTGATCGACTTCCGCGCCCGCCGCCGGCGCTGAGCTCGGTCCCAGGCGGCCGTGTGTACCCTAGGGCGCCACTCGATGACCGCGCGGAAGCTCTCAGAGAACGAGTTCGTCTTCACCTCGGAGTCGGTGACCGAGGGCCATCCCGACAAGATGGCCGACCAGATCTCGGACGGCGTCCTCGACGCGGTCATGCGGGACGACCCCAGCGGGCGGGTGGCCTGCGAGACCCTCGTCAACACCGGCCTGGTCATCGTCTCGGGCGAGATCACGACCGAGACCTACGTCGACATCCCGAAGCTCGTCCGGGACACGATCCACCGGATCGGCTACGTGGACGCCACGTACGGGTTCGACTGCAACACCTGCGCGGTGATAACCGCGATCGACGAGCAGTCGCCGGACATCGCCCAGGGGGTCGACGCCGCCTACGAGGTCCGCCACGACCCCAACGACGAGGACGAGCTCGACCGGGTGGGCGCGGGGGACCAGGGCATGATGTTCGGCTACGCGACCCGGGAGACGCGGCAGCTCATGCCGATGCCGATCCAGATCGCCCACACGCTCGCCCGGCGCCTCGCCGAGGTCCGGAAGGCGGGGGTGGTCCCGTACCTGCGGCCGGACGGGAAGACCCAGGTCACCGTCCGCTACGAGAACAACCGGCCGGTCGAGATCGTCAAGGTCCTGATCTCCACCCAGCACGGCGACGGGATCGACGCCGACACGCTGATCAAGCCGGACCTGTGGGAGCACGTGGTCGAGCCCGTGCTCCACGAGGACTACCGGGAGATGTTCTCGGAGAAGGACCTCGTCGCCAACTTCCTGGTCAACCCGACCGGCAAGTTCGAGATCGGCGGCCCGATGGGGGACTGCGGGCTAACCGGCCGCAAGATCATCGTCGACACCTACGGCGGCGCCGCCCGGCACGGCGGCGGCGCCTTCTCGGGCAAGGACCCGTCCAAGGTCGACCGCTCGGCGGCCTACGCCGCGCGCTACGTGGCGAAGAACGTGGTCGCCGCCGGCCTGGCCGATCGCTGCGAGGTCCAGGTTGCCTACGCGATCGGGGTCGCCCGGCCGGTCTCGCTGATGGTCCAGACGTTCGGCACCGGCAAGCTCTCGGACACGGCCATCGCCGGGCTGGTGGAGGAGCACTTCGACCTGCGGCCGGCGGCGATCCGGCGCGATCTCGACCTGCACCGCCCGATCTTCCAGAAGACCGCCGCCTACGGCCACTTCGGCCGCGACGACCACGACTTCACCTGGGAGCGCACGGACAAGGCGGACGCGCTGCGGCGGGCCGCCGCGCTCTGCGAGGAGGCCGTGCAGCCGGCGGGCGCGTAGCCGGGCACGGAGCACCGGCCGCCCTGCGACCTGCCTGCCGACGGCGCGAGACGCGCCGGGACGCCGCGTGAACGAGGGCGAGACCGGCATCGCGTTCTGAACTGCGTGCGCTGGACGGCCCAGGCCGGCGCCGGCACGAGCCGTGGCGTCTTTGGCACGATCTTCGTGCCCAAGGCGGCCCAGGCCGCTCGGCGCCGGACGTGGGCTGCGTTCGGCACACTGCTCGGCGAGGCCCGAGCGGCGGCCTCGCGTGGGCCCGAACTCGGGGCGCGCGCGTGCAGCGCCGGGGCGCCGTTCATCGATCAGCCGAGTGTGTGCTGCGTTTCCGGTCACAGTTGACGGCTTTGCGGCCCACATGGCAGCTCGGCGGTTCAGCTCGCCCACGCCCGGTCCGCCCAGGGCGTCCACCGCCCGACCCGCAGGCAGGACGACGCGCTACCTGCGAGCCCTACTCGCCCGGACGCACGCGGTAGAGGCGGACCTCTCCGCGCACGCCCTTGAGCCGGCGGCGACCGGCGTAGGACCAGCGGTAGCCGTCGCGGGCCGCCTCGCGGACCTCGCTCGTGGCCAGCACGGTGCCGGGACGGGCGACGGTCGTGATTCGGCTGGCCAGGTTGACCGGGCGTCCGTACCAGTCGCCGCCGCGGGGCAGGGCCTCGCCGCGCGCGACCCCGGCGCGCAGGCGCGGGAAGTGCTCGCCCTCGGCATCGACCGCGTCGATCAGCGAGAGGGTGGCGTCGAGCAGGGCCTGGCTCTCGGGCGAGACCAGCATCGCGGCGTCGCCGACCGTCTTGACCAGGCGAACCGGCGGCTTCGCCGTCTCGGCCGCGAGGTCGGCCAGGCGGCCGGCCACCTCCCCGAGCTCCTCCGCCGGGGCGCGCTCGCCCAGCCTCGTGAACCCCACGAGGTCGGCGAAGCAGACCACGACCTCCTCGAGCCCCTGCAGGTGGCCGGCGGCGAGCTCCTCGCTTCCCAGGACGGCCTGGCGGACCTCCTCGCGGAGGCGGATCCTCAGCACGTACGCCACCGTGGCCTCGAGCCGCGGCGCCAGCTCACGGGTGACCGCGGCGTACCGGAGGGCCACGTCCCGCTCGGTGTCCCCCGGCCTCAGGAACGCCTCGCCGAACACGCACGCGGCCGTCGCCGCCACGCGGGCCAGCGCCTCGCTGGCCACGCGGGCGATCTCCACCGCGGCCTCGACCGGAAAGCCGACCGCGCGGGCCGCGCCGAGCCGGCGGGCGGCTTCGAGATCGAGGTCGTCGAACGCCGGCTCGTCAGGCTCGGGCACCGGGAGGCCGAGCGCGCGCCGGTAGCGGAGCAGCTCCTCGAGCTCGACGCCCGTGGCCTCGGCCACCTCTCGGGCGGTGTACCGGTCGCGGCCGCCCTCGAGGACGCGCTCGACCGGAAGCAGGGCGAGCCGGCCCTCGCGGGTGGCGCGCTTCAGTTCCTCGAGCGGGATGCCGTCCTCGCTCAGCTCTCGGAGCAGCTCGAGCCGCGCCCGCCGCGCCTCCTCGTCGTCGAGCCCCTCGAGCAGCCCCTCAGCCTCGAAGTCGATCGCCAACGCTCGCCCGCACCCTGACACACGGTGACCGGGGAGCGTCCGCCGGCCTGCCTACGGTCGGGGCGTGATCGCTCGGGTCGAGCCCCTGACCCGGGCCCGCGCCCTGCGCGGCCCGTTCGACTACCGCCTCGGCGAGGACCTGCGGGGCGTCCGCGTGGGGAGCACGCTGCTCGTGCCGTTCGGCCGGAGGCGGGTGCTCGGCGTGGTGGTCGAGCTGGCCGAGCGCAGCGAGATGGCGCCGGAGCGGCTGGTCGAGCCGCTCGCCGCCCCGGAGGCCGCCGTGCCGCCCGCCCTCGTCCGGCTCGGGCTGTGGGTGGCCGAGGAGTACTGCTCCACGCCGGCCCGGGGGCTGGCGCTCGTGCTCCCGCCGGGCACCGGGACCGGCGCCCGCCGCCCCCGCCCGCGCGAGCCGCTTCGGGCGCGGTTGACCGAGGCCGGCTGGGGCGCGCTCGCGGGGCGGGGCGGCGAGCGCCTCGGCCCCCGCCAGCGCGCCGCGCTCGGAGCCCTTCGACGGGGGGCGCTACCGGCGGCCGAGCTGGCCCGCGCGACGGGGGGGCACGCCACGCTCCGCCGCCTCGAGCGACGCGGTCTGCTGGCGCTCGAGCCCCTCCCGGAGTCGCCACGGCGGCCGCGGACGGCCCGCACGCTCGGGCCGGGGGCCGGCGCGCCCCGGCCGACCGCCGCCCAGGCGAGCGCACTTGCCGCCATCCGGCGGCGGCTCGAGTCCCGCGGCGGCAGGCCGCTGCTCCTGCACGGAGTCACCGGGAGCGGGAAGACGGAGGTCTACCTGCGGGCAGTAGCGGCAGCGCTCGAGCGCCGCCGCTCGGCCATCGTGCTGGTCCCCGAGATCGCGCTCACGCCGCAGACCGCGGGCCGGTTCGTCGAGCGCTTCGGCGAGTCGGTGGCCGTCCTTCACTCGGCGCTCTCGGCCCGCGAGCGCTACGCCGACTGGAAGCGACTGCGGAGCGGGGAGGCCCGCGTCTGCGTCGGGCCCCGCTCGGCGGTGTTCGCCCCACTCGACGACCTCGGCCTGATCGTGGTGGACGAGGAGCACGACGGCTCGTACAAGCAGGACGGCGATCCCCGCTACGACGCCCGCCTGGTCGCCGAGCGCCGGGCCGCCGCGGAGGACGCGGTGCTCCTCGCCGGCAGCGCGACCCCCCGCGCCGAGAGCTTCGCTCGCTACGAGCGGCTGTCGCTGCCCGACCGCGTCGACGGCCGGCCGCTGCCGCCGGTCGAGGTCGTGGGGATGGTCGGAGCGGGCGGAGCGCTCCACGAGCGCGCCCGCGACGCGCTCTCGGAGGTGCGCCGCCGCGGCGAGAAGGGGATCGTCCTGCTCAACCGCCGCGGCTGGTCGAACTTCCTCTCCTGCGGCGTCTGCGGTCGGGTGTGGGAGTGCCCGCGGTGCGACGTCACGCTCGTCCTGCACCGCGCCGCCGCGGCCATGGCCTGCCACCACTGCGGGCACCGCGAGCCAGTGCCCAGCGCATGCCCCGACTGTGGTTCGGTGTCGCTCGCCCGCCATGGCGCCGGGACCGAGCAGCTCGAGCGCGAGCTGGCCGCCCTGCTCGCCCCGCTGCCCGTCTTCCGGCTGGACTCGGACAGTGCGGCCGCAGGCGGGGTCGCCGACGTCCTCGCGCGCTTCGACGCCGCTCCGGCCGGCGTGCTGGTCGGCACCCAGATGGTGGCCAAGGGACACGACTTCCCGGAGGTGACGCTCGCCCTCGTGCTCGACGCCGACGCGACCCTACGCTTCCCGGACTTTCGCGCCGAGGAGCGCACCTTCGCGCTCGTCGCCCAGCTCGCCGGTCGAAGCGGCCGGGGAGCGCGGGAGGGCAGGGTGATCGTGCAGGCGCTCGATCCCGAGGCCCGCCCGCTGCGCCACGCCGCGGGCCACGACGCCGAGGGCTTCCTGCGCGGCGAGCTCGCGCGCCGGAAGGCCCTCGGCTATCCGCCGTTCGGCCACCTCGTGCGGGTGGTCTGCGCCTCCGCCGAGCCCGGCCCGGAGCTGGCCGCGGTTCGCGCCGTCCGGGACGCGCTCACCACGGCCGGCGTGCCCGCCCTCGGTCCGGCGGCGCTCTTCCGCCGGCAGGGGAAGTCGCGCGCCCAGGTCGTCGTCAAGTCGCGTGAGCGGGCGAGGGCGATCGAGCAGGTCGGTGCCGCAGTGGAGCGAGCGGCGGCCGAGCATGGCCGCCGCGGCGTGAGCTTCGCGGTCGACGTCGACCCGGCCTAGCGTCGGACCGCCGTGACGCCCCCGCCGTACGAGCGGCGACCGAGGTCCGGGCGCGGCCGCGGCCAGCCGGTCGCATCTCCCGGCCCCCGGAACGGGACTAGACTCGCGGGGGATGGCGGACGAGCGACCACGGGGGGACGCCGAGGAAGGGCGCACCGAGGAAGAGCCTCGTCTCGACCCTGAGGCCGAGGCAAGGCGCGCGGCCGCGATGTCGTTCATCCGCCGCTTCGGCGACCCCGTGCTGAAGAGCAAGGCGACGCCGGTGGACCGCTTCGACGACTCGCTGCGCAACCAGGTGAGCCGGATGGCGGCGATCATGAACGACGCGATCGGCGTCGGCCTCGCCGCCCCGCAGCTGGGCATCTCGCAGCGCCTGCTGGTCTACCGCGTGGGCAGCGACGCGCCCATGATCGCGCTGGTCAACCCCGAGGTCGAGTGGCGCAGCGCCGAGGAGGAGACGCTCGAGGAGGGCTGCCTGTCGATCCCCGGCGTGAGCGTCGACGTCGACCGTCCGGTGCACGTACGGGTCCGGGCCCGGGACGAGCAGGGGGAGGAGCGCCTGGTAGAGGCCTCCGGGCTCGAGGCCCGGGTGATCCAGCACGAGCTCGACCACCTGGACGGCGTCCTCATCCTCGACCGCACCACGCGCGACCAGCGTCGCGAGGCCATGAGGGCGCTGCGGGAGGCCGAGCGGGCCGACCGCGCGGCCTAAGCAGTGCTCACCCCTCGAGCCGTTCGTAGGCCGGGAGGGTCAGGAACTCGACGAACTCGTCGGCGAGCGCGACCGCCTCGAACAGCCCCCGCGAGAGGTCGGGGCGCCCCTCCCGATGGAACCATTCGTCGTCGCCGATCTCGCGGCGGATGCGTTCGAGCTCCGACGTCTCGAGCTCGCGGACGAGCTCGGGAGTGACCCGGCGTCCGTCGTCGAGGGTGGCCCCATGGTGCACCCACTGCCAGACCTGGGCCCGGGCGATCTCAGCCGTGGCCGAGTCCTCCATCAGCCCGTAGATGCCGGCGGCGCCGTTCCCGCGCAGCCA
>DASQXU010000023.1:0-3945 GCA_035639555.1 Thermoleophilaceae bacterium | reverse complement strand
CGCTTCCTGGGCGTGGGGACCACGAAGCTCGTCGGAACGCCGGCCTCCTCCGCCGCTACGTACATCTGGTCGGCCTGTAGGCGCTCGGCGGGGCCCGGTCAGCTCAGGAGGCGGGCCAGCTCCTCGGGCTCCGTGACCGGCGCCTGGCAAGCGAAGCGCTCGCACACGTAGGCGGCGGCCCGGCCGTCGACCGGCGTCCGGCCGGCGAGCAGGGGCACGCCGTTCGCGTCGCCCCCGGCGAGCACGATGTGCGGGCGGAAGGCGGAGCGGACGGTCCGCTCGAGACCTGCGGTGTCGTCGCCGACCAGCGCGACCTCGCGCGTGGGGGAGAGGTGGAAGTCGAGCGCCTGGAGCAGGTGCCCGAAGGCCTGGGGATGGCGCGCCGCTACCGGGTGGAGCAGGCGCAGGACCGAGACCCCGCGGCGCTCGTAGTCGTGCTCGCCGCTGAGCGCGGCGAGCCGCAGCAGGCCGTAGGCCGCGCTCGAGTTCCCCGCCGGTATCGGGTGATCCTCGAGCTCCTTACGCCGGGCGACGAGCGGCTCGTGGTCGGAGGCGGTCTCGAAGAAGCCGCCGTTCTCCTCGTCGAAGAAGCGGGCCACCATGTCGTCCGCGAGCTCACGGGCGGCGCGGAACCAGCGCGGCTCGAAGCTCGACTCGTAGAGGGTGATCAGCGCCTCCAGGAGGAACGCGTGGTCCTCCAGGTACGCCCCCAGGCGGGCCTGGCCGTCCCGGTAGCTGCGGAGCAGACGCCCGTCCGGGCCGCGGAGCTCGCGTAGCACGAACTCGGCGCAGGCCCGAGCGGCGTCGAGGTAGTCCTCCCTCCCGAGGACGGCGCCCGCCTCCGAGAGGGCGGCGACCATGAGCGCGTTCCAGGCGGTGAGCCGCTTGTCGTCGAGGCCGGGCCAGACCCGCCGCTCGCGCAGCTGGTAGAGGCGCCGCCGCGAGTCGGGAAGCTCGGCCGGCGCGCCGTCGCCCCGGGTCAGGATGTTCCGTCCCTCGAAATTGCCGGCCTCGGTCGCGCCGAACCAGCCCGCCGCCTCCCGGCCGACCGCATCGACCAGCTCCTCGTAGCTCCAGACGTAGAAGCGGCCCTCCTCGCCCTCGGAGTCGGCGTCCAGCGCGGAGTAGAAGCCGCCCTCGGGGCCGCGCATCTCGCGCAGCGCCCAATCGAGCGTCTCGCAGCAGACCTCGCGGAACAGGTCGACGCCCGTGACCTGCCAGCCGTGGAGGTAGGCCCGGGCCAGGAGCGCGTTGTCGTAGAGCATCTTCTCGAAGTGGGGCACGAGCCAGCGGGCATCGACCGAGTAGCGGTGGAAGCCGCCGCCCACCTGGTCGTACATCCCACCGCGGGCCATCGCGCGCAGCGTGCTGGCGCTCATGTCGGTCTCGCCGCGCCGGAGCAGGAACTCGATCGCGGAGGCGGGCGGGAACTTGGGCGCGCCGCCGAAGCCGCCGTGCACCGGGTCGTACTGGCGGCGAAGTCCCTCCACCGCCTGGTCGAGCTCGCCCGGCTCCATGGCCTCCTCCGAGGGGCGCAGGCGCGCGGTGGCCGCCAGCCGCTCGACGATCCGACCCGATCCGGAGCGAATCTCCTCGCGGCGCTGGTCCCACGCCTCGGAGACGGCCTCGAGCACCTGGCCCCAGCTCGGCATCCCCATCCGCGGCTCGGGCGGGAAGTACGTGCCGGCGTAGAACGGGACGTGCTCGGGCGTCAGGAACACGTTGAGCGGCCAGCCGCCCTGCCCGGTCATGGCCTGACAGGCCTCCATGTAGATCGCGTCGAGGTCGGGGCGCTCCTCGCGGTCGAGCTTGATGCATACGAACCGCTCGTTCATCAGCGCCGCCGTCTGCTCGTCCTCGAACGACTCCCGCTCCATGACGTGGCACCAGTGGCAGGCCGAGTAGCCGATCGAGAGGACGATCGGCTTGTCCTCGTCGCGGGCGCGGGCGAGGGCCTCCTCACCCCACGGATACCAGTCGACCGGGTTGTCCTTGTGCTGCAGGAGGTACGGCGAGGTCTCGGATGCCAGCCGGTTGGCCATGGATTGAGGCTACCCGGAGAGTCCGGCGCCGAACGTTCCGATCGCGTCCGGCGGACACGAGCGGATGCGCCCGCTTAGCGCCGGAGCTCCGCGCGCTTGATCTTCCCGCTAGCGGTCTTCGGAAGCGAGTCTGCGAACTCGACGAGCCGGGGGTACTTGTAGGGGGCGGTCTGCTCCTTGACGTGGTCCTGGAGCTCGCGGCCTAGCTCGGGGCTCGGCCGAAATCCATCCCGGAGCACGACCACCGCTCGAACGACCTGCCCGCGCACCTCGTCGGGCGCGGCCACCGCCGCCGCCTCGGCCACCGCCGGGTGGGAGACCAGCGCCGACTCGACCTCGAACGGACCGATGCGATAGCCGGCGGAGATGATCAAGTCGTCGGTGCGGCCCTCGAACCACAGGTAGCCGTCCTCGTCCTCGCGGGCCCGGTCGCCGGTGCGCCACACCCCCTTCGGCCCGTCGAGGAAGAACGTGGGCACGGTGGCGGGATCGAGGCAGAGCTCGCCGTCGTCGATCCAGAGGCGGAAGCCGGGCAGCGGCTTCCCCATCGAGCCCGGCCTCACCGGGGGGCCGATCGGCATGCCGGCCAGCGCGCCGGTCTCGGTCTGCCCATAGCCGTCGTGTACCTCGACGCCCACCGCGTCGCGCCACTCGGACAGGATCTCCGGGTTGAGGGGCTCCCCGGCCGCGACCGCGTGACGCAGCCGGGGTAGGGGGCGAAGCCCGGCGCGCTTGGCGATCGCCCTGTACTCGGTCGGGGCCATGCACAGCACGTTCACGCCCTCCCGCTCGAGCAGGTCGAGCCGTTCAGCCGGGTCGAACCGGGCGTCGTGGAGCAGGGCGGTGGCGCCGCGCAGCCAGGGGGCGATGAACACGTTGCGCGCCGACTTCGACCAGCCGCTCGCACCCGTGCACCAGCAGAGCTCGCCGGGGCCAGCGCCGAACCAGTGCTCGGCCTGGACGCGCTGGCCGGGCAGGTAGCGCTGGCCATGCCGGATCGCCTTGGGGGTGCCGGCGGTTCCCGAGGTGAAGACGATCAGGGCCGGCTCCTCGGGGCCGAGGTCGGCGGCCGGGGCCCGCTCCGCCTCGAACACTTGGTCGTCCGGGACCAGCAGCACCGGGCCGTCGAAGCCGGTGGCCGCGACGGTCGCGGCGTCCCGTTCGTCCGCGACCACCATCCGCGGCCCGACCGCCTCCATGCGCGCTTGCAAATCGCGCGGCCGGAGTTGCTCGTTGCAGGGGAAGGCGACCGCGCCGATCCGAAAGCAGGCGACCATCGCGTAGACCCACTCGGGGCGGTTCCCGACCAGGGTCAGCACGACGTCGCCGCGCCGGACGCCGCGCGCGAGCAGTGCCCCGGCGAAGCGGGCCGAGCGGTCGGCCAGCTCGGCGAACGAGACCTCGCCGCGGCTGCCGTCGCGGGCGAGGGCAACCAGGGCGGTGGCCGTCGGGTCGGCGGCATCGACCACCTCGCGGGCGAAGTTCATCGCCCGCTTCACTCCGGTGCGCGGCACGACCCGGAAGGGTGCCAGGCCTGGGAGATCTCGTGCAGCGGGGAGGATTTTCGAAACACTCGTCCCGGGCGGCCGCATGTTTGCTAGCTTTCCCGCCACGCCGAACCCGCGCGATGCGTGGGGCGGGGGACCCAGTTGGCGGCCGGACGGTCGCGGGGGCGAACCTCCATCACGGGAGGCGCGCTAGCTCTTTCAGCGCGAGCCCGACAGCTAACCCCGCAGGCGGACGAAAGAGCCCGTGTCACGCCTCACTCGACACAAGCCGACGTGCACCGCCGCGGCGTTGGGGCTGCTAGCGGCCCTCGCCCCGGCGGGTGCGGCGTCGGCGAGCGATCCGTCGACCACCGGCTCGGGCGGCGAGACCGGCGGGGCGGTGTTCATCCCACCAC
>DASQXU010000022.1:0-2394 GCA_035639555.1 Thermoleophilaceae bacterium | reverse complement strand
GCCGGGCGACGGATCGTGCGGCACGGCGATCGCCGACTCGGTCTCGATCGCCTCGGCCTCCTCGACCGGCACGATCTCGCGGCCGAAGGGCAGCAGCGAGACCGGGATCAGCTTGAAGTTCGCCAGCCCGAGCGGAATCCCGATGATCGTCAGGCAGAGCGCCACGCCGGTCACCAAGTGACCGATGGCGAGCCACCAGCCGCAGAGCAGGAACCACAGCACGTTCCCGATCGCCGACCCGGCGCCGGCATCCGGCCGACGCACGACGGTGCGCCCGAACGGCCACAGCGCGAAGACGCCGATGCGAAGCGCGGCGACCCCGAACGGGATGGTGATGATGAGGATGAAGCAGATCAGCGCGGCGAGGGCGTACCCGAGCGCGAGCCACAGCCCGGCGAGCACGAGCCAGAGGATGTTGAGGATCGCCCGCACGGTTTGAGCGTACGCCTCCGACCGTCCTCCTGCAGCGACCGCCTCGCCTGTGCCCTCCCGCGGCTGGCCGACGGAGCACGCTTTTGGGGCGCCGCAGCGAAGCAAGCACCCGGAGCGCAATAGGATCGCGGGCGTGACCGAGCAGACGAAGTTCACGTTGACCGAGGACCGCATCCCAACCCATTGGGTCAACCTGGTGCCAGACCTCCCGGGCGACCCGTTGCCGCCGCTCAATCCGGCCACCATGGAGCCCGCCGGGCCGGATGACCTCACCCCGATCTTCCCCATGTCGCTGATCGGGCAGGAGGTGGCGTCAGACCCCCAGGTCGAGATCCCCGACGCGGTGCGCGACGTCTACAAGCTGTGGCGGCCCACCCCGCTCTACCGGGCAAGGCGGCTCGAGCGCGAGCTCGATACCCCGGCGCACATCTATTACAAGTACGAGGGCGTCTCGCCGGCCGGCTCGCACAAGCCCAACACTGCGGTGGCGCAGGCCTACGCGAACAAGGAGGCCGGCGTCGAGCGACTCGCCACCGAGACGGGCGCCGGCCAGTGGGGCTCGGCGCTTGCGCTCGCCTGCAGCCTGTTCGGGCTCGAGTGCGTCGTCTACATGGTCGGCGCGAGCTACGACCAGAAGCCGTATCGCCGAGCGATGATGGAGACCTGGGGCGCGAGCGTGTTCCGCTCGCCCAGCGATACGACCGACGCCGGTCGCGCCCAGTCCGGCCATCCGACCGGGTCGCTTGGGATCGCGATCTCCGAGGCGGTCGAGGTGGCGGCGAAGGACCCGGGGACGAACTACGCGCTCGGCTCGGTGCTGAACCACGTCTGCCTGCACCAGACCGTGATCGGCCAGGAGGCGATGGCCCAGCTCGAGATGGCGGGCGATGAGCCGGACGTTGTCGTGGGGTGCGTCGGCGGCGGCTCGAACTTCGCGGGGCTCAGCTTCCCGTTCGTGCGCCGTGTGCTGCGCGGCGAGGCGAAGACGCGCTTCGTCGCCGCCGAGCCCGCGGCCTGCCCGACGCTCACCCGCGGCGCCTACCGCTACGACTTCGGCGACACGGTCGGCCTCACGCCGCTGATGCCGATGTACACGCTCGGCCACGACTTCGTGCCGCCGCCCGTGCACGCCGGCGGCCTGCGCTACCACGGCGACTCGCCGGTGCTGTGCGGCCTCGTGAAGGCCGGCATCGTCGAGCCCCGGGCGTACAAGCAGAACGAGACGTTCGCCGCGGCGGTCCGATTCGCGCGCATCGAGGCGATCGTCCCGGGGCCGGAGCCCGCGCACGCCATCCGCGCCGTGCTCGACGAGGCCGAGGCCGCCAAGCAGGCCGGCGAGGAGCGCGTGATCCTGCTCGGCCTGTCTGGGCACGGGCACTTCGACATGTCGGCCTACGACGCCTACCTGGCCGGCGACCTGGAGGACCCTGAGTTCTCCGAGTCAGACATGGAGGCCGCGCTCGAGCGCCTCCCCGACGCCCCGGCGATCGCCTAGCGCGCACGGAGGCTGCGCCATTCGAGCCTCCGTTCAGTGCGTCAGCTCGCTCCTCCGCCTGCCAAAGAGACGGCGGTGCCTCGCCTCCGGCACCGCGTCGTCGAGGGCGCGCTTGACGTCTTCGAGGATGGCCCGCTCCGACCGGGATGCGATCAGCGGCTCGGAGAGTCCCTCGACGTGGACGTAGGTCCGCGCCCCCCGGCCTCGTTCGGGACCTTCGATCGGGATCAGCGCGAAGATCCGATCAGCGCGAACGAAGTTGCCATGGCCGAGGGTCACCATCCGATCGGACGGTGACTCTCCTCTTTCCGGTCTGGCGAACACATGTTCGATTCTACCAGCGGAGGACTGGAGCACCGGGAGTCGCCCGGCCCGCCTCCTGCGGACGTTCAGTCAGACAATTCCGCGGCGCACGGCGTAGATGGCGGCTTGGACGCGGCTGTCCACCCCGATCTTGGCGAGGATGT
>DASQXU010000021.1:0-6497 GCA_035639555.1 Thermoleophilaceae bacterium | reverse complement strand
CCGAGCTGCACGAACATCGGGTAGACCAGGTGCGACGGAGCCAGCTCGGTCTCGCGCACCATGCCGCGCAGGACGCCCGTCTTTCGCAGGCGGCGCATGCGGGTCGCGGGGAAGGCCATTCCGCCCTGGAGGGTACATCCGTGCGGCATCCCGCCCGCCACCGCGGCACGCCGGCTTGGCTTGACAGAATCGCCCGCGGTGAAGCTGCTGTTCGTCGGCGATGTGGTGGGCGGGCTCGGCCGGCGGACGGTGGCGGCCCTGCTTCCATCCCTGCGCGAGCGGTACGTCCCGGACTTCGTCGTGGCCAACGGTGAGAACGCGGCCGGCGGCGTGGGGATCACCCAGAAGACGGCGCGGGAGCTGCTCGAGCTCGGAATCGACGCGATCACGCTCGGGAACCACGCCTACCGCCACCGCGAGGTGTACGAGTTCCTCGACCGCGAGCCGCGAATCGTCCGCCCGGCCAACTACCCGCGGGGGAGCCCGGGCCGCGGCCATACGGTCATCGAGCACGACGGCCTGCGGCTGGCCGTGGTCAACATGTCGGGCGGGGTGTTCCTCTCCGCCGCCCGGTCACCGTTCTCCGAGGTCGACGCCGTCCTTGGCGACCTCCGCGGGCAGGCCGATCACGTCCTGGTCGACTTCCACGCCGAGGCCACAAGCGAGAAGGTGGCCATGGCCTGGCACCTCGACGGCCGGGTGACGGCATGCCTCGGAACCCACACCCACGTCCCCACGGCCGACGCGCGGGTCCTCCCGGGGGGCACCGCCTACGTGTCCGACGTCGGGATGACGGGGCCGCGGGGCGGGGTGATCGGGGTCAAGCGGGAGCAGGCGCTCGAGCGCTTCCTGACGATGACCAACGTCCGCTTCGAGACCTCGGAAGACGATCCGTGGCTGAACGCGGTGCTGGTCGAGGCCGGCGACGACGGGCTCGCCCGCTCTATCGAGCAACTCTTGATCCCGGCCGAGTGAGCGCCGCCCACCGCGGCGGTCGCTCGACCGGGCGCGGCCCGGCGATCGGCTGGCGATAGGCGGCGAGGACCGCGACCAGCAGCGGCGGCGTGAACCAGACCACGTAGAGATAGAACCAGTGGCTCGCCGTCAGCTCGACCGCGATCAGGACCCCCGCGGCAAGGGCCGCCACCTGGCGCAGGTCCTTGCGGCGCGGCACCGCCGCCACGAGCAGCGCGAGGCCGACGGCCGCCGCCTTGACCACCGTGTGCAGCCAGCCGAGGGATGGCGCCTGCCCGAAGACGCTGAACGGCGACGGCCGCCCAAGCTGATATCCGAGCGTCCGGTCGTACAGCTCGCGCAAGCCCCCGTGGGGCACGAAAGGCAGGACGGTGAGCACGACCGCCCCCACCACCGCCAGCGCGAACAGCGCGGCCAGACGCAGGCGGGGCCGCTCCCCGGCGGTGGCAAGCAACGGCGCCAGGGCGAGCGGCGCGAACTTCGCCGCCGCTCCGAGTCCGACGGCCAGCCCACTTCCGAGCGCCGACAGTGCGGGCCGCTGCCGCCGCAGAGTCACGGCGAGAAGCGCCGCGACGACGAATGCCGAGACGAGCGCGTCGTTCGAGTTGGTCTCGAGCGCGAACGCCGTATACGGGTAGCTGGCCCAGGCGTAGAGCAGCGCGGCGCCGAGCGCGCGCCCCTCCGGCCCGGCTCGCATGCGGCGTCCAAGCAAGTAGAGACCGAGCATCGTGAGCAGGTCGAAGGCGATCGCCGCGCCGTGGGCGGCCGGAAGGTCGTCCCACCGACCGCTCCAGGGCATTGCCTGCTCGAACGGCACATAGGCCAGGTAGTTGACCGGGCCGTAGGTGTCGCCGTGCTCGTTGTCGCCGGCGAACCGCGGGCTATAGAGCGGGCGGTCGTGGGTGATGCGGTCGGCGCCGATGACGCCGGAGTAGCCGACGTCGATCACGTTGGAGTCGAGCACGTTGAGACCGATCCGGAAGCCGACCAGGAACACGGCCGCCACCAGCAGCCAGGCGGCGGGAACGAGCGGCACGAGCCTCCCGCGTCCGGGCGCACGGGGCCGGAAGCCCGCGAATAGCGCCCGCGCCAGCAAGTAGCCGAGCACGGGGTAGACGAGGGGGACCGAGATTCCGATCTCTCCCTGGTTGAAGAACACGTGAGACACGCCGAAGGCGAGCAGCGCGAGGAGGTCCAGGTGCAGCAGCCGGAGCGGTCGCCTCGGGTCGACGAACGGGATCACGAACAGGGCGCACAGCGGGATCCAGACGTAAGGCGCGTTCAGCTTTCGCCCGAAGGCGCCCGGATAGCCTCGCGCCATGATCCAGGCGACCTGCGGGCCCCGCCACTGCTCGACGACCGTCCCGCTTCGGTCGTCGACCTGCACCTGAACGCGCTCCTTCCCGCGCAGGAAGTAGCTCACCTGCCACCGCCCGATCCCGTTCTCGTAGGCGGTCGGGCGGATGCCGGGATGCTTGCGCCGCTCGGCTCGAACCTTCGAGGCGCGGTCGGCGACGCGGATGGCCGCCGCCGCCGAGAGGTGGAAGAACCGCGGCGGGCGATCGGGGGAGGGGGGCTGGACGAGCTGGCTCGCGCTCGCCCAGGCCGGCGCGGCGAGCGCCAGGACGAGGACCGCGAAAGTGGCCCTCAGTCCCGCTCGAGCCTGATGGCGAAGCTCCACATCTTGTTGCCGAGGAAGTTGAGCGGCGTGGCCACGATGATGGAGATTGCCTGCGCGGCCAGGGGGTCCACGCCGAGGGTCACGAGCAGCTGCAGGATCCCCGCCGCCACCAGGAACGCGACGATGCTCACGGCGAGGAAGCGCGCGGCCTGGAAGGCGGCCGGGCCGGAGCCCGCCTTGAACGTCCAGTGGCGGTTCCACCAGAAATTGTTGGTCACGGCGACCAGGAATGCGAGCGTCGCGGCCACCAGATGGTGAAGGCCCAGCACCTGGTTCGTCAGCGCGAACACCGCGAGGTTGACCACGTAGCCGGAGCCGCCGACCAGTACGAACTTGAAGAGCTGGACCCAGTTGTGGGGACGGCGCAGGCCGGCGCGGAGCCGGACGTGGAGGCCGGGGAGCTGGGCGACGGCCTCGGTTTCGTCGGCCATGGTCACGACGATAGCGAGAAGTGGCCAAGCGCAAGCGGGGTTGCGTCGGCAACCGACCACTGCTCGCGGGGCTCGGCCTCGACGCCGCACATCAGGAGCACCGCGTGGGAATCCTCGGCGAGCAGCGAGCCGTGGCTGCCTCCGCCGACGTGGTCCGAGCCGCCCCAGTCGACGAACTCATAGCCCGGGGCGGCGGAGACGAGCACGTCGCCGGCGTCGGGGCAGGTGAGCGCCGACCACAGCCGTCCCAGAGCGTCCGGGTAGCGCTCGCTCCGCACGACGCCGCCCGCCACCTCGAGCTCGAGCACCTCGCGGGCGCCTCGAACCCACCAACGGGCTCCGCGCGGGTCCCTCAGCCGCCTGGCCGGCCTGAACCGGAGCTCGCCCCGCTCGGACCAGACCACCGCCTCCCGCCGATCCCGATGAATGACCAGATCGACGCCCTCGGTGCTCCGTAGCTCGGCCAGGACCTCGGGCAGGAGGCACGCCCGCTCTCGTTCGTCGAGCACGTACACCATCGCCGCGCGGGCGGCCGGGCACACCGCGAGCTCCGCCTCGTCGGGAACAGCGTCGACCGGGGCGAGCACCCGCCGGTCGCCCAGCACCTCGGCGAGGTTGATGCTGTCCTCGACCGGCGACTGCGAATGGTCGGACATCACGATCACCCCGTACTCGGCGAGGAAGCGTTCGAGCCCGCCGGCGGCCTCCACGATCCGCTCGAGCGCCTGGTCCGCCCGGGCTATCGAGTTCGGCTGAACCGCCGGCCCGAAGCGATGTGAGTAGGTGTCGTTGTCCGGGAGCGAGAAGAGCAAGAAATCGAAGAGGTCGTTCTCGACCAGGTGAGCGCCTACGCAGGCCGCGTGCTGGTCGCGTTGCCCCGGGAGCCCGAGGAGGGAGCTGCAGGCGGTGCCGCGGGTGTCGAACAGATCGGCGTAGAAGAGCTCGCGGGCGCCCCACACGGCGTGCCGGAATGCGGCCGCCTCGGCGATCCGCTGGAAGACGCTGTCGCGCGCCGGGTTGTGCCTGGTCCGTCCGCGGTAGATCAGATAGGTGGTGCAGGCGGTGCGAAGGCCGGCGTCGTCCAGGTGCTCGAACACCGTCTTTCGGGCCCGGCTGAGGTGGGCCAGGTTGAGGTTGTAGACCGTGTCGTACAGCGAGCGGACGACCCCGAACGCGCGGGTTGCGGGGAACGACGACCCGTACTCGACGTAGCGTTCCTCGCCGCGGTGATACCAGTTCATCGAGGGCACGCCGTGGCCCGCCGGCCCCGTTCCGGTGGCGATCGCCGCCGACGCGACTGGGGTCACGGATGGGAACGTGGAGACGCAGTCCCTGACGTAGTGACCGCGCTCGCGGAGGGCGGCGAGGACGGGGGCGCGCTCCTCGGCGATCGCCTGGTCGAGCATGTCCGGATTTAGGGAATCGACGACCGCCAGGACCAGCTTGCGGGGGGCGGCCACCGCTCAGCGCAGGATGCGCAGCCCGGCGTACTTGCGCTCTCCGCCGCGGCGCCCGAGCACGAGAAGCACTACGAACGCGGCCAGGGCGAGGAACGAGACGGGCGGCACGAAGATCGCGATCGCCGCCAGCACCAGCGCCGCCAGGTCGGCGTAGGCGATGAGCCCGCCGGCCGCGGACGCATCGAGGCGGCGCCGGGCCCGCGCGAACAGGGCACCGAGCGCGGCGTAGCCGAGCGCGGCGCAGGCCAGACCGGCCACCACTCCCGGCCACGCCACCTCGCCGCCGGCCGCCAGTGACCCGGCGAACAGCAGGGCGCCGAGCGCGAGGGCGAGGACGCCGGTGCCGACCTGGAGGGCACGAGGGTTCACCCCCGAACGTTCGGCCCCGTACGAGAGCAGCGCGAGCACGAAGACCGCCAGCAGGAAGGCCGGCGACTCGAGGAACCCCCAACCAGAGCCGGTGAAGTCGAGGCCCACGTCGCCTCGCCCGAGCGCGCCCGCGAGAAGGGCGGGCAGGAACGGGCGAATCCCGCTCGCGCCCGCGAGCCCGGCGCCCTGTCCGATGTCGAGGAAGACGCTGATCCGAGTTCCCTGCTCTCGCTAGTCTGCGGCGGCATGACGATAGAGGACGACCGCGGACGGGCGGCAGGGGACGCGCGCCCGTCCTCGAACGAGTCCCGGTGAGCCCTGCCCCCGGACCGCCGCCGCGGTCCACCTCGCGCGACCTCGAGCGCTACGCGGGATTGTTCGCGTCCCGCACCCGGGTCATGCAGTCCTCGGCGATGCGCGACATGATGGCCATCACCGCGCGGCCGGAGGTCATCTCGCTCGCCGGGGGCCTGCCCGATACGTCGACCTTCCCCCCCGACACCTTCGCCGCCGTTACCACCCGCATCGCCGGCGAGTCGTGCGCCAAGGCGCTCCAGTACGGCCCGACCGAGGGGCTCGCCGAGACCAGGGACTGCATCCTCGAGGTGATGGCCGCCGAGGACATGCCCGTCGACGCCGACGACGTGGTGGTGACGACGGGCGGCCAGCAGGTGATCGACCTCGTCACGAAGACTCTGATCGACCCCGGCGACGTGATAGTCGCCGAGGGGCCGACGTACCCGGGCGCTGTGCCGACGTTCTCGTCCTACCAGGCCGAGGTCGTCCAGATCGACATGGACGCCGACGGCATGCGGGTGGACCTCCTCGAGGAGGCGCTCGAGCGGCTCGCTCGCGAAGGGCGAAGACCCAAGTTCATCTACACCGTGCCGAGCTTCCAGAACCCGGCCGGCGTGACGATGTCGCTGCCGCGCCGCAAGCGCCTCGTCGAGATCGCGCGCGAGCGCGAGCTGCTCGTGCTCGAGGACAACCCGTACGGGCTGCTGCGCTACGAGGGCACGCCGTGCCCGACGCTGCGCGAGCTCGACGGCGGCCTGTACGTGATGTACCTCGGCACGTTCTCGAAGATCCTCTCGCCGGGGATCCGGCTCGGCTGGGTGGTCGCGCCGCCGCCTGTGCTCGAGAAGATCAACCTCGGCAAGCAGGCCGCCGACCTGTGCTCCTCGACGCTCTCGCAGCTCATGGTCACCTCGTACTTCGAGACCGCGCGCTGGCGCGACTACGTCGAGACGGTCAAGGAGAGCTACCGCGCCCGGCGCGACACGATGCTCGACGCGCTCGCCGAGCACTTCCCGACGCAGGCCGAGTGGACGCGGCCGCAGGGCGGGCTCTTCGTGTGGGCGACGCTGCCGGAGTTCATCGACACCACCGACCTGCTGGCGCGCGCGCTGCGCGACAACGTCGCCTTCGTGCCCGGCCGGGGCGCGTTCCTCGACGGCCGCGGCGGCTCGTCGATGCGCCTGAACTACTCCGGTGTGGACGAGGCCGCCATCCGCGAGGGCGTCCGGCGGATCGGCAAGGTCGTGGGCGAGCAGATCGCGCTGTACTCCGCGCTCACGGGAC
>DASQXU010000020.1:0-4311 GCA_035639555.1 Thermoleophilaceae bacterium | reverse complement strand
GATCTGTGGGTCGAATGACACCGCGAAGGACGGTGGGTCATCCCGAAAAGCGGCCGCCGCTGAGCGGCTGCAGACGGACGCTACTTAAGTCGGCGGCTTCGCGGCCGCCCCCTTTAGTCTCGGCGCCGCTTACGGGGAGGTCGAGACGCCGGACGACTTCGCGCTCTCGTTGCCGGTGTGATCGACGGCGGTGACTTGGTACGAGTAGCTCGTGCCGTTCGTCAGGCCGGAGTCGGTGTAGTTGCTCGCGGTCGGGCTCGCGACCTGCGTCCCGTCTCGGTAGACGTTGTAGTGGTCGAGGTCGGATTCCGAGTTGTCGGTCCAATCCAGCGACACCTGAGCATCGCCGGCGGTTGCGGTCAGACCAGTTGGGGGGCAGGCGGCATGATGTCCGGTGATGCCTGCGGCGTAGCCGTCGCTGTGTTCGAATCGGAGCTGACATTTCCAGCCGCGTCCACCACCCGGACGGTGTAGTTGTAGGTCGTGCCATTGACGAGTCCGGTGTCGGTGTAGCTGAGCGTCGAGCCTCCGACCGTCGCGACTTGATTGCGGTTGCGGAACACCGGTAACCCGTGACCCCAACGTTGTCCGTAGAGGCGCCCCAGCTAAGGGAGACCTGGGCATCGCCGGGGTTCGCCGAGAGGTTCGACGGTGTGCTAGGTGGCGTCGTGTCCGCTGGGGGCGGTGGCGAGTTAGTGACATTGAAGCTCGCAGTTGCGGTCTTCGTTGCGGTCTTGGCCGTGACGGTGGTCGCACCCGAGTAGCCCGATGGCACCGCAAACGACTTGGTAACCCCGCCAGAGGTGCTGGTCGCGGCTGAGCCAACGTTGGTGGTGCCAAACGTGAGTGTCGCGGTCGCCTTCTTGTCGAAGTTGGCCCCAGTCGCGGTCACGCTCATCCCCGTCGAGCCTTGAGTTGGCGAGAGCGTCAGCGTGGCGCGAGGGGGCGGCGGCTTGGCGGCCATCGCCGACGTGCCGACCGTCAGTGCGGCCAGAAGCGCGAGGAGGAGGACCCGTCGGGGAACCGTCGCTATTTGCGAGAATCTCGGCCCGGCACAAGCGGCGAGCTCGGTCGCTCAACGGCGGAAATGAGTTAGTAGGGAAGGGCAAGCGCGATGACGGGTTCGGACGCAAACTCCTGCAGACGAGCCCTCGGCCGCTAGGGAAATCCGGGTCAGCCTTGGGGAGATTTTCGCCGTCGGACTCACATAGCCAGCGGACGGTGCCCGGCTCCAGGCGCGGCCGCTGGGTCGCCACTCTGGCCCTGATTGGCGTCCTATTCGCCGCCTCGTGCCCGAGCGCCCTGGCGCGACTACACGCTCCGACAAGCACTCCCTCCGGCACGCCCGGGCGGACCAACACGGCGCGTGCGGCGACCGACATGGCGGGCGAGACTGCGAGGAGGGGCCCGGCGACCGGCACGACGGAGCCGACGGGGACGACCGACACGACGAGGACGACGGGCACGACCGGCACGGCGGCGACGGCGACCGACACGGCGAGCGCGACTGAGCGGAGGGGCACGACCGGCACAACCGGCCCGAGCGGTACGCTCGACACGACCGCCGCGGACGACACGACCGCCGCGGGCGACACGACCGCCGCGACCGACACGACGGCGGGCCTGACCGGCATGACTAAGCCGGTGAGCGAACCGGGGACGGGGACGAGTGTCTCGGTGGCCGAGACGACCGACACGACCCGGACGGCGACCGGCACGACCGACCCGACCGACACGACCGACACGACGGCGGCTGCAATTGAGCCGGTGACCGAACCGGCGGTGGGGACGGTCGACCCGGTAGTTCGGCCGACCGATCCGCTGGCCGGGACGACCGACCCGGCGGCGGGGACGACCGCCACGACGGCGGGCATGGCCGAGCCGGCGGCGGGGACGACCAACCTGGTGATCGAGTGGGCGGCGGAGACGAATGACCCGGGGATCGCACCGGCGGCGGGGACGTCCGACGCGGTGGCAGGGACGACCGACACGACGGCGGGCATGTCTGAGCCGGCCACAGGCAGGACCAAGGCGGTGGCACCGACCGACGCCGTGGCCGAGCCTGCCACGGCTTCGGTGGAGGCGGTGCCAACGCCAGTGGATCCGGCGTCTCCAGTGCGGCCATTCGCCCCGGCGAGGGAGCCCGAGACGGCTCCCGCAGGGTCCGCTGCCTCCGCGCACCTGCCGCTCGCCTTCGACGTCGCGCCCCCCAGCGCGCTTGATCGGGCGCTCTCAGAGCTCTCACGACGTCCGGGGCCGGCCTCGATCGGCCCCGCCCGGGCCGGTCCGGCCGCTCCCGTGGCCGCTGCCCCAGAGTCGCGGCCCGCGCCCGAGGCTCCCGGGTCGCCGGCACGGTCACAGCTCTCGGGTGGCGGCGCGAGTCCCTTCGGCGGCGGTTTCTCAGTTAGCTTGTTTGCCCTGCTGTTGATCGCGCTCGCCGGACTCGCCCCTCTGCTCTCCGAGCGCCTCATCGCGACCTCGGCGCGCTGGCGCTCGGTGGCGCTGGTCGTCCTTCTCGAGCGACCCGACTAGGGGCCTCCGCCCAGCCAGCACCCGCCGGGCACAGACCAGTTGCTCGGTAGCCCATCGTTCGAGAAGGAGGCCAAGGATGGAAGAGAAGGTCCTCAAGGGAGAAGTCGTCGAGGGAGAACCACCAGACGGATCCACGATGCCGAGCGGCAGCGGCGATCCCGGATCAGCCGCACGGGCTCGCATCGGCCAGCTGCCCGCCACCTCCGGTGCCGCTGAGGGCGGGACGCTCCTGGCAAAGGCGATCGCCTGCGCCAAGGCGGGGGACGTGAGCGCCCTCCACTTCCTCTATGTCCGCTACGCCGATGACGTGCAGGGCTATGTCCGAAGCATCGTCCGCGACCGCCACGAGGCCGAGGACATCACCCAGGACGTGTTCGCGAGGCTGATCACCGCGATCGCCCACTACGAGCAGCGCGAGGCTCCGTTCGCCGCCTGGCTCCTGCGGGTAGCCCGCAACGCCGCCCTCGACCACCTGCGCCGCCGGCGCCCGCTTCCCGTCGCCGAGGTCCGCACGAGCGACGAGGGCCACGAGCAGCTCGGCTACGAGCGCTCGGAGGCGCTGAGGGCCGCGCTCGAGGGGCTGCCCGAGGACCAGCGGGAGGTGCTGGTCCTGCGCCACCTCGCCGGCCTCTCGCCGCCGGAGATCGCCCTCCGGCTCGGCAAGTCGGAGGCCGCGGTGCATGGCCTTCACCACCGCGGCCGGGCCGGCCTGCGGGCCGCGCTCAGCGAGCTCGGCGCCGCGCCGGTCAGCGCCCCGCAGGGCGATACGCGCCCGAGCGCTGGCCGGTGAGGTCGGGCGTCGAGCGAGCGCGGCGGTCGCGGTCCGGGTCGGTCGGCCTCGGCGGCTCGCGACCGGAGTCCACGGCGGCGAGGTAGTAGAGCGCCGCGTGCTCGAGCAGCCGCCCGAGCGGCACTCGCTGACGGGCCGCCTCCGCTTCGAGCTCGCGCCACACCGGCGCCGGGAGCGCCAACTCGATCCTCGAGCCGCGGCCCTGCGGCTGGCGTCCCGCCCGCGGGACCCGCAGCGCGGCCCGGCCCGACCCCAACTCGGAGTGGAAGTACGCGGCCGCCGCGGCGAGCAGCTCCTCGAGCGACCGGCGCTCTCGCCTCGCCTCCGCGGCGAGGCTCCTCCAGCCGAAGTGACCGAAGGCCAGCGTCAGCGTCCGCTTTACCTCGATCTCGAACCCCCCAAAGGCCACGCCATGCCTTTGGCCTTGCAACGCCGCCCGTGAACCGTACCTAGCGGGGCCGCGCGAGGACAATACGAATCTCGTCCCTGAGGCTGCCGCGGCATCGGTCCGCACCGGTGTCCGGGTCGAGACAGCATGGGCCTGTCGAGTCCGGCAGAGTCGCCCGGTTCCGAGAACGCGCTGGCGAGCGGCACCGTTCGAACGCCCGCCGAATATCCCAGCAAACATGCACCTGGCATCTTCGACGTACGCGGCTCGGTGCTCGCGGGTGCCCCTGGTTAGTCGTCGGGGAGATCGCCGGGGGGCGACGCGTACGCCGCCCGTGGTGGGCGTGCTCGATCGCCTCGCGCTCGGCTGGCGCCGCGTCGCTCCTCGGCGTCGAGGCGCTCCTGCTCCTGGCGCCGCGCGGGCGAGTGGCTCGGCGGGTCGTCGGCGTCCTCGGCCGCGGCGGCGATCTGTGGGTCGAATGACACCGCGAAGGACGGTGGGTCATCCCGAAAAGCGGCCGCCGCTGAGCGGCTGCAGACGGACGCTACTTAAGTCGGCGGCTTCGCGGCCGCCCCCTTTAGTCTCGGCGCCGCTTACGGGG
>DASQXU010000019.1:0-8540 GCA_035639555.1 Thermoleophilaceae bacterium | reverse complement strand
GATCGGGCAGGCGCCCCGCCGACCCGCGCGGGCAGCAGCCCGAGCGCCACCTCGCGGACGAGCTCGCGCTCTGCGGGCCGCAGCCAGAGCACGTAGAACGCGAGCCAGTAGGCGGCCACTCCGCCCACCGCTGCGGCGGCCACCGCCCCGAGCGTGGTCGGGTGGGCCGCGAGCCGCAGCGCGCCGAGCGCGGCGGCCAGCGCGGCGCCGAGCGACCAGGCGGGGAGGAGCGCCTCGGACACGAGCTGCCGTGGCGGCAGCGGCACGGCGCGGAGCGCCGCCCCCAGCAGGACGGGGAACATCGCGAGGTAGGGCCCCGCGGTGGCGATCGCCACCCCCTCGAGCCCGAGCGGCGCGGTGAGCGCGAGGGCGAGGACGACGTTGCCGATCGCGACCGCGACCGCGTAGCGCGCGACCACAGGCGCCCGGCCGACGCCGACGAGCGTCGCGGTCAGCAGGCCGCTGCACCCGTTCACGAGCCAGTGGCTCATCAGGATCGCCATCGCCCCTCCGGCGCCGCTGAAGCGGTGCCCGAGCCAGACGGCGAGCACCGGGCCGCCGAGGACCATGCCGGTGACCGCGATGGGCACGATCAGGGCGAGCGTGTAGCGCGTCCCGCGCAGGAGCAGCTCGCGGAGGCGGCGGCGATCTCCGGCCGCGTCGTAGCGCGACGAGGTGGGGAGCACGGTGACGGTCACCGCGGCGTTCAGCGCCCGCACGAGGTTGTGGGCTCGCACCGGCCCCTCGAACAGGCCGACCGTGGCGGCCGACTTGAACAGGCCGAGGATCGCGCGGTCGATCGCGTAGATCGCGGTGGCCGCCCCCTCGGTCAGCGAGAGGTAGCCGGCCAGCCCGAGGATCTCGCGGCCCTCCGCGCGGGTGATCCCGGCCGGGTCGAAGCGAAAGGGCACGCGCGAGGCGCGGGCCACGAACGCGCTCCCGATCCCGACGAGCAGCGGGATCCCGGCACTCGCGCCGATCACGAGGTCGAGCGCGGCGCCCCCGTACACGAGCGCCAGCACCAGGGCCACGTAGGCGAGGAGCGCGGCGATCTCGGTGAGCGCGGCCCGCACGAAGCGCTGGTCGGCCCGGAGGGCGTCCCGGTAGACGGTCGCCGGCCACCCGACGGCGGTGACGAGCCCGAGCAGCAGCGCCCCGATCCGCGCCTGCTCGCGCACCGCCCCGGGCAGGGAGATGCCCTGAGCCAGCGCCACCCCAACGGCGGCCAGCACCACGCCGCTCGCCAGCCCGGCGAGCGCGTACAGCGCGGCCGCGGTCGAGAACGCCGAGGCCCGGCGGCGGGCGTCGCCGGCGGCCGCCATGGCCCTGACCGCCGCCCCGGCGCCGGCGTTCTGGACCACGAGCAGGTAGCCGGACAGCGAGGTGAGCAGCCCGTATATGCCGAGCTCGCTCAGGGTGAGGCGGCGGGCGAGGACGGTGATGATCGCGAACATGCCGAGCAGCCCGGTGACCTGGGCCGCCTGCTGCACCAGCGAGCCCGAGGCGAGCAGCCTGGCCTGGCCGCCCGCCGGCCGGTCACCCGGGGCGCTCACGCTCGATCCCGCCGCTCACGCCGTCCTCAGCCGCCGGGCGGTCCGCAGCCCGCGGTACACGCTCACGATCAGCCGGCTCATCACCGCGTTGGCCGCGACCGCCGCCGGGTGCCCGCGGCCGTGGCGCCGGGCGACCTCGGCGTGCTCGCGGAACTGGCGCTCGAAGCCGGCCATGCTGAGCGTGCCCTCGGCCATCCGGAAGCTCGCCAGGTAGCGACGGATGACGAGTGGCTCGTGGCGGCGCGCGATCCGCAGCCAGAGGTCGTAGTCGTGGGAGATCAGGTAGCGCTCGTCGAGCGGACCGGCCTCCTCCAGGGCGCGGCGGCGGACGAAGGTGGCGGGGTCGGACACGAAGTTCTGCGTCAGGTAGAGCCGGTAGCTGAAGCAGCGGAGCAGGAGGTTCTTGTAGGCGGTCACGGCGCGCCGGATCTCCCTCCCCCGCCGGTCGATGATGCGGCAGTAGCCGGTCGCCCACATGGCATCCGGCCGCTCGGCGAACGCCTTTCCGACCGCGACCAGCGCGCCGGGCTCGTAGCGGTCGTCGGCGTTCAGGAAGCCGATCACCTCGCCCGAGGTCATCCGCACCCCCTTGTTGACCGCGTCCACCCGGCCGCGGTCGGGCTCGGACACGTGGCGCACGCCCGCCCGCCAAAGCAGCTCCACGGTGCCGTCGTCCGAGCCGCCGTCGACGACCAGGTGCTCGAGCCGCGGGTACCCCTGGGAGCGGACGCTCGCGAGCGCCTCCTCGATCGTCGCCGCCGCGTTCAGGCAGGGGGTCACGATGCTGATCGACGGCAGGTCCACGGCGGGCGAGTCTGGCACAGGCGTCCGATCTAGCCTCTGGGCCGGTGCACGTCGGCTTCGCGCTGCTCACCCTGTTCCCCGGGCGCGTCGGGGGCTCGGAGACGAACGTCCGCGGCCTGTTGGCCGAGTTCGCCGCGGGCAGCGGGCCAGAGCGCGTGACCGTGCTCGCCAACCGCCACGTGATGGCCCGCTACCGGGACTACGGGCGCGGGCCGGTCGAGCTCTACCCCTACCGCAGCTACCGACCCGGAGACCGGGACGCAACGCGCCTCCTGGCCATGGCCTACGCCCGGGCCTTCCCCGGGCGGGTGGCCAGCGATCTCCCGCCGGGGCTCGACGTGGTGCACTACCCGGTCACCGTGCCCATCCCGGCCGCCCCCGCGCCGAGGGTGGTCAACCTGCACGACGTCCAGCACCACGACCTGCCGCGGCTCTTCAGCCCCCCCGAGCGACGCTTTCGCCGCTGGGCCTACGACGGCGCCGCCCGCGAGGCCACGCTCGTGGTCACCCTGAGCGAGTACTCGCGCGGCCGGATCTGCGAGCTCCTCGGGCTGGAGGCGGACCGCGTGGAGGCCGTGCCCCTGGGCCTCGACCACGGGCGCTTCTCTCCCGAGGCGGTCGACGACGAGCGGCTCCTCAGCGGGCTGGCCCTCCCGGAGCGGTTCGTCCTCTATCCGGCGAACCTCTGGCCGCACAAGAACCACGGTCGCCTGCTCGAGGCGCTGGCCGAGGTGGCGGACCCCGACCTCGGGCTCATCCTCACCGGCGCGGACTACGGGCGGATCGGCGCCCTGCGCCGCCGTGCCGCCGGGCTCGGCGTCGAGCATCGCGTGCGTCATCTCGGCCACCTGGCGCCCGAGGTGTTGCCTGCGCTCTACCGGGCCGCTCGAGCGCTGATCTTCCCCAGCCTCTACGAGGGCTTCGGCGCCCCGCCGCTCGAGGCCATGGCCTGCGGCTGCCCCGTGGCCGCCGCCCGCCGAGCGTCGATTCCCGAGGTCTGTGGCGACGCCGCGCTGTTGTTCGATCCGGAGTCGGTGGAGGAGATCGCGGCCGCGGTCGCGAAGGTCAGCGCCGACGAGGACCTCCGCGGGCGGCTGCGGGCCGCCGGCCTCCGCCGGGCAGCGGCCTTCACGTGGAGAGCCACGGCGGCCCGGCAGCAGGCAATATATGAGCGCGCGGCCGCAACTCAGGCACCCGTGCCGGGATCAACCCGTTGAACCGAGCGATGCAGCCGACCCAGTCCTATCTCGCGGTGGTCCCCGCCTACAACGAGGCGACCACGGTCGGGCCGGTGGTGCGGGCGATCCGCGAGCACGCGCCGCAGTTCGACGTCGTGGTGATCGACGACGGCTCGACCGACGGCACCGGCGAGCTCGCCGAGGACGCGGGGGCGCGGGTGATCCGCCACCCGTTCAACCTCGGCATCGGCGGCGCCGTGCAGTCGGGCTTCACCTACGCGCTGGAGGCCGGTTACGACTACATGGCCCAGGTCGACGCCGATGGCCAGCACCTGCCCGAGGAGATCCCGAAGCTCGTGGCGGCGATGGAGGAGGACCCGCGGCTCGACATGGTGTGCGGGTCGCGCTTCTTGACCGATAACGGCTACCCCGCGCCGGTCAGCCGGCGAACCGGGATCCACTTGTTCGCCTTCCTGCTCTCGCGCATCATGCGCCGGCGGGTGAGCGACCCGACCTCCGGATTCCGCCTCTTCAACCGGCGCGGCATCGCGCTCTTCGCCCGCGACTACCCGCACGACTACCCCGAGGTCGAGGCGGTGCTGATGGTCCACTACCACCGCCTGCGCATGCGCGAGGTGCCGGTCCGGATGCTCGAGCGCGGGGGCGGCGTGTCGTCGATCCGCTCGGGCAAGTCGATCTACTACATGATCAAGGTGCTGCTGGCCATCTTCGTCGGCCTCGTCCGCGAGCGCCCCGTGGTCGAGCCGGGGGACGAGGCGCCGGTCGCCGCGAGCCACGGGATCTGAGGTGGAGCTGAAGATCCAGCTCCTCTCGATCGTCGCGAGCGCGGGCCTGCTCGTGGTGGTGCTCGAGCTGGTGCGCCGGCGGCGGTTCCTCGAGCGCTACGCGCTCGTCTGGCTGGCCGCGGCGTTCGTGCTGCTCGCGCTCGCGATCTGGAAGGGACTGCTGTCCGACCTGGCCAAGGCGATCGGGATCGCCTACCCGCCGAACGCCCTCTTCCTGGTCGCCTTCGGGTTCGTCCTGCTGCTCTTGTTGCACTTCTCGCTCGCCGTGTCCCGTCTATCGGACCAGACGAAGGTGCTGGCCCAGCGCCTCGCCCTGCTCGAGAAGCGCCAGCGCGACGCCGAGCAGCGCTCCGCGCCGGACGCCGAGCGCGAGCTCGAGCGCACGGGTCAGGGCTGACGGACGCCGCTCCCGGCGTGGATAGACTGCGAGCGCCAGCGCGCGGGGGCGGTGACCCAGGAGGAGAGCGACCGGCGCGAGCCCCGAGGACGTTGCCGAGGAGCAGACAGCTCGATGCCATGACCGAGCCAGCCGTGCACCCGGGCGAAGCGCCGGCGGGCGCGTCGGCGGTCGCGGGCATACGCACCCGTGAGATCCTCGGCCTCCCCATCGCCATGACGGACTACGAGGAGGCGATGGACGTCATGGACGAGATGGTCGAGCGGCGCGAGCCCGGCTACGTCTGTCCGGTGGCGGTCCACGCGGTGATGGTCGCGCGCGATGACGCCGAGATGAACCTGGCCCTGCGGCGGGCGAGCCTGGTCGTGCCCGACGGCATGCCGCTCGTGTGGGCCGCGAACATGCTCGGCGAGGACCTGCCGAACCGGGTCTACGGGCCCGAGCTCATGCGCCGCTACAACGACCGCTGCATCGAGCGCGGCCACCGGGTCTGGCTGTACGGCGGGCGCGACGAGGGGTCGCTCGTGCAGCTGACGCTCAGCCTCCGGCGCAAGCACCCGGGGATCCAGATCGTCGGCGGCTACTCGCCGCCGTTTCGGCCGCTCACCTCGCGCGAGGAAGAGGCGGTCGTCGAGCAGATCAACGAGGGGCGACCGGACGTGCTCTGGGTCGGGATCGGCGTCCCCAAGCAGGAGAAGTGGATGGCCCGCATGCGGGAGCGGCTCGAGGTGCCGGTGATGTGCGGCGTCGGCGCCGCCTTCGACTTCCACGCCGGGCGGATCTCACAGGCGCCGCACTGGATGCAGGACCGCGGGCTCGAGTGGACCTACCGGATCGCCCAGGAGCCCCGGCGCCTGCTGCCGCGCTACCTCTACTTCAACCCCCGCTTTCTGCTCGCGTTCGCCGCCCAGTACCTGCGCGAGCGCGCCGTCCGCTCGACGTAGACTCCGCGGCGTGACCACGGTTGCCGTGATCGGACTCGGGCGGGTCGGACTCCCGCTCGCCCTCTCGTTCGCAGACCGCGACCTGCAGGTGATCGGAGTGGAGCGCGTGCCGGCCACCCTCGAGTCGATCGAGGCGGGCAGGATGCCCTTCCACGAGACCGGCACCCAGGAGGTCCTCGAGCGGGTGGTCCCCTCCGGCCGCCTGCGGCTCACGCAGCACGTCCAGGACGCGGCCGAGGCCGACCACATCGTCCTCACCCTGGGCACCCCGGCCCACATCCACATCGAGATCGACGTGTCGCAGATCCGCCACGTGATCGACGACCTGCTCCCGGTGCTGCGCGACGGGCACTCCGTGGTGCTTCGCTCGACCGTCGCCCCGGGAACCACCGACTGGGTCGCGGGCTACATCGAGCAGCGGCGGGGCTTCACGGTCGGCGAGGACCTGTTCGTCTCCCATGTGCCCGAGCGGATCGCCGAGAACCACTTCCTCGAGGAGGTGGCCAGCCTGCCGTGCATCGTGGGCGGCGTCGGCGATGGCTCGGGCGCGAAGGCGGCCGAGCTGTTCGGGGTGTTCGGCACCGAGGTCGTCCCCACCACTCCGGTCCAGGCCGAGCTCGCGAAGATCTGGACCAACATCCTTCGCTACGCCCAGTTCGCGCTGCCCAACCTGCTGATGATGGAGTGCGAGCAGTACGGGGCCAACGTCTTCGACGTGGTGGACCTGATCAACCACGACTACCCGCGGGGCGGGATGGGGAGCCCCGGGCTCACGTCGGGCACCTGCCTGCGCAAGGACTTCGCCTTCGCGGAGGAGCGCTCGAGCGCCCCGGGAATGCTGCTCGCGGTCTCGCGCGTGCACGAGACCGTCCCCCTGTTCCTGGTCCAGGGCCTGCGGCGGCGGCTCGGGGGCTCGCTGCGCGACCGCAAGGTGGCGGTGCTCGGGTTGAGCTACAAGCGCGATTCCGACGACGTCCGTGACTCGCTGTCGTTCAAGCTGATCCGCCTGCTCGAGCGCGAGCTCGCGCACGTCGCCCGCCACGACCCCCATGTGCCCGGCGAATCCGAGCCGCTCGACGCCGCGCTGGCCGAGGCCGACGGCGTGATCGTCGCCACCAACCACTCGGCGTTCGAGGACCTCCTCTCGCGGCTGCCGGCCAAGGCCGTGCTGGTCGACCCGTGGAACGTGACCGGCGCCGGTCAGGTGTTCGCCCAGGCCGAGGAGCTAGTCGCGACCTGACCTGCCCCCGCTCCCGGCCGCGCCGAGCTCCTCGAGGCGGCGGCTCAGGAAGCGGCGCTCGGCCGGGTTCGTGGCGAGCTCGAGCGCGCGGCGGTAGGCCGCTGCCGCCTCGGAGGAGCGGCCGAGCCGCCGCAGGAGGTCGGCCCGGGCGGCGTGCCTGAGGTGGTAGCCCTCGAGCCCGTCGATCGACTCCATGAGCTCGAGGCCCGCCTCCGGTCCCTCGCTCATCGCCACCGCCACGGCGCGGTTCAGGGCGATCACCGGGGACGGGGAGATCCTGAGCAGCTCGCCGTACAGGGCCGCGATCTGCCGCCAGTCCGTGGCCTCGGGCGACGGCGCCTCGGCGTGGAGCGCGGCGATCGCCGCCTGCAGCTGGTAGGGGCCCGGCCGCCGATGGCGCAGCGCCCGGTCGAGCAGCCGCTGCCCCTCGACGATCTCGGCGCGGTCCCAGCGCCCGCGGTCCTGGTCCTCGAGCAGCACGAGCTCGCCCTCCGGCGTCGTCCGGGTCGCCCGGCGCGAGTCGTGGAACAGCATCAGTGCTGCGAGCCCGAGGGGCTCCGGTTCGTCAGGCATCAGGGCGGCGAGCAGCTTGGCGAGCCGGATCGCCTCGGCGGCCAGCGGCGGGCGCATGAGGCCCTCGCCCGCGGTCGCGGCGTAGCCCTCGTTGAAGATCAGGTAGAGGACGGCGAGCACGGCGGCGAGCCGGTCGGGAAGCAAGTGGTCGGGCGGGACCCGGAACGGGATGCCGGCGGACCGGATCTTCCGTCTGGCGCGCACCAGCCGTTGCGCCATCGTGGGGGTGGGCACGAGGAACGCCCGCGCGATCTCCTCGGTTGTAAGCCCGCCGAGCGAGCGAAGGGTCAGCGCGACCTGGGCCTCGGTCCCGAGCGCGGGGTGGCAGCAGGCGAAGATCAGCTCGAGCCGCTCGTCCGGGAACGCCGTCTCGTCCACCTCGTCGGTCACCGCCTCCGGGGTCGCGAGCAGCGGCGACTTCGCGGCGAGCACCCGGTCGCGTCGAATCCGATCGATCGCCCGGTTGCGCGCGGTCGCCAGCAGCCACGCCCCGGGATTGGCCGGGGTCCCGTCGCGCGGCCAGCGCTCGGCCGCCGCCGCGAACGCCTCCTGGGCGGCCTCCTCGGCGAGGTCGAAGTCGCCGAGGAAGCCGACCAGCGAGGCGAGCACGCGCCCCCACTCGTCGCGGAAGGCGCGCTCGATCAGCGCTCCACCACCGGGCGGACCTCCACCGCCCCGCCCATGCGGGCGGCCGGGATGCGCGCCGCCACCTCGAGCGCCGTGTCGAGGTCGTCGGCCTCGAGCATGAAGAAGCCGCCCAGCTGCTCCTTGGTCTCGGCGAAGGGCCCGTCGGTGGTCAGCGCCTGGCCGTCCTCGACGCGCACCGTGGTCGCGGCCTCGATCGGCTCGAGCTGCGCGCCGCCGACCACGCCCGGCGACTCGGCGATCGCCTCGTACTCGCCGATGATCGACCGCTGCTCCTCCTCCGGGAGGCGCTCGAAGCCCTCGCGCGCCTCGGTCGCGTAGATCAGAAGTGCGTACTTCATGGTTCCTCCTTGGTTGATTGTCTCGTCCCTACGACGAACGGGAGGCGCTCGATTCGACA
>DASQXU010000018.1:0-2612 GCA_035639555.1 Thermoleophilaceae bacterium | reverse complement strand
CAGCAGGTCGTCCGGCGGGCGGTGGGGCTGCGCGAGGTGCAGGTCAAGCGCGGGCTCCTCTACCTGAACAACCGTCCGGTCCAGATGCGCGGGGCCTCGATCCACGAGGACATGCCGGGCCACGGCGCCGCGCTCACCGACGGAGACATGGCCGAGATCGTCGCCCAGCTCAAGGAGGTCGGGGCCAACGTGACCCGTGCTCACTACCTCCTGAACGACCGGCTGCTCTCGCGCCTCGACCGAGCCGGGATCATGGTCTGGAACCAGGCGCCGATCTGGCAGCGGGACGGCCTCCTCAGGTACCGCTCCCAGCGCGTTCGTGCCGTGCTGACCGTTCGGCGCGGCGTGACGGCCGCCCGCAACCACCCGTCGGTGGTCGCCCACTCCGTGGCCAACGAGCTGACCAGCGAGCCCGACCACGTGGCGGGCACCCGGCTCTTCCTCAAGGAGGCCGCCTCCACAGCCCGCAAGCTCGACCCCACCGTCCCGATCGCGCTTGACATCAACGGGCGCCCCGGACACCCGCCCCAGCGCACCTACCGCTACTTCGACATGCTCGGGGTCAACCAGTACTTCGGCTGGTATCCGTGGGTAGCCGACTTCAACCAGCTCGAGCCCTACCTGCGGCTCCTCCACGCCCAGTACCCGCGGCACGCGCTCGTGATGACCGAGTTCGGCGCCGAGGCGCTGCCCAAGCTGGTCGACGCCCCGGTCGAGAGGAAGGGGAGCTACGCCTTCCAAGCGATGCACGTGGCTCGCACGCTCGACGTCGTAGACCACCTGCCGTTCCTCTCCGGGGCGATCTACTGGACCTTGCGCGAGTTCGAGATCTACCCGGGGTGGACGGGCGGCGTGGGCCAGCGCAACCCGGACGGCGGACCGAACACGCGCCACCACAAGGGGCTCATCACCTACGACGGCGAGAAGAAGCCGGCTTGGCAGGTGATCCACGACCGCTACGTCGCGACGCCGCTCTACCGCCGCTAGGCCGTCCCACCGGCGCTCCGCGAGAGGCCATCGGGGAGGGGCGGCCGCTTGTTGCCCCCCGCGATACCCTTCCGCGGCCAAAGCCTGGAGGAGGAGGGGCGATGCGTAACCGTCGAGCAAGGAGGTTCGGCGCCGCGGCGCTAGCCGTCGGGGTCGTCATCGCAGCCCCCGCGGCGGCCCACGCCCGGGCCCTTCCCGACGCGAGCCCGCCGCTCCCCGGCGGCTACTACAAGGGGCAGACCCAGCTCGGGAAGCGCCTGAAGATCCGCGTGACGGCCAACGCGCCGAACGGCTCGATCGCCGGCAGGCTGAGCGTCGCCTGCGCCGGCGCCCGGGCCCGCTTCCACACCTCCGACGGGAGCTTCGTGGCCACGCGGCGCAACCGTCGCGGCGACGTCATCTTCCGGGCCAGGGGCCGCTTCACCTCCGTCAAGCGCGTGCAGGGCAGCGTGACCACGGTCGCCGGGAGCCGGAGGTGCGCGCCGGGGCGCTTCGCGGCGAGACTCACCTCGCCCTCCGGAGTCCGCTCGAAGGCGATCACCTACGGGCCCTACGACGTCGACCCGATGGGAATGATGGGCGGCGGGATGCAGACGATGAGCTTCTGGAAGTTCGACGTCGAGCGCCCGTGCTCGGATTGCTACCTGGTCGCGATGGTCCCCGACCTCACCTACCGGGACGGCAGGGTCGCGAACTTCGACACGGACGCGATGCTCCATCACTTCGTCTTCTTCAACGCCGCGCGCACCGATCCGACCTGTGCCGGCAGGCCGCTCGGCAACCTCGGCGAGCGCTTTCTCGCCTCCGGGAACGAGCGAACGATCGTCACGCTGCCCCGGGGCTACGGCTACCACGTGATGCCCGGCGACAGGTGGCGACTGCTGGCCGACCTGATGAACATGACTGATCGGATGCAGACCTACTACGTCAAGGTCACCTTCTTCTACGTGAAGGCGCCGGCGCGGCTCCGCTCGGTCACGCCCTTGTGGCTGGACGTCAACAACTGCGGCAACTCCGAGTACTCGATCCCCGCCGGGCGCTCAGACACCCACTGGGACTACAAGGTGCCCGCCTCGCTCGCCGGCAAGATCGTGTCGATGGGCGGCCATCAGCACGACGGCGGCGTGAGGATCAAGACGACCGACGCCGGCAGGACGATCTGCACCTCGCGCGCGGGCTACGGCCGGAACACGGCGTACATGGGGCACATCGAGTCGATGAGCGGCTGCCTCGGCACGCCGCTGGCGCGGATCCACGCCGGCGACACGCTCCGCCTCCACAGCATGTACAACAGCAGGACGGCGCGCGACGACGTGATGGGGATCATGGTCGGCTACGTCGATACCCGCGCCGGCCCGTAGGGAGCGGAGGATGCGCGATCGACTCGGGCTCTTGCGCACGCGCCAGGTGCTCATCGCGCTCGGCGTCCTGGTGGTCGACCTGGCCGGAATGGCCTACTGCCACATCAAGGACGTGGGGATGAAGTTCGACGAGCACGTCTACTACATGGCCGGGCTCTTCTGCGCCAACATCGCGGCCTCGATCGCGCTCGCCCTGGCCGCGGTCTGGTTCGCCGGGCGGGGCTCGCTCGAGTGGTTTAGGCGCACGGTCACCGCCTCGGTCGC
>DASQXU010000017.1:0-5189 GCA_035639555.1 Thermoleophilaceae bacterium | reverse complement strand
GAAGTCCGGAAAGGATCCGCGGAACGGGCCGATCCAGCTCCGCGCCGCGTCTGCGATCTGGCCGTCGGCGACCTCGTCCAGAGCGTCTAGGTCGCCGGCGTTGACGATCTCGACGAGCCGGTGCACGAGGGCCTTGCTGTCGTGAGGTTCCATGAGGCGGGAGCGCGTGATGATCGCAAGCTGCACCCGCGGACTACATTCGCTCAATGGACTCGCGCTACGAGGTGCTCGACGACGCGGCGCGACTCGCCCACGGGTTCATCGAGGGCTTGCCCGCCCGCCCGGTCGGGTCGCAGGCCGGCATCGAGGAGCTCCGCTCGCGCCTCGCCCGCCCACTGAGCGAGGACGGCGAGGATGCTCGCGTCGTCATCGAGGAGCTCGCTCGGGACGCGGAGCCCGGCCTGATCGCATCCCCGGGGTCGCGCTACTTCGGGTTTGTGATCGGCGGCGCGCTCCCGGTCGCCGTGGCGGCCGAGTGGCTGACGTCGCGGCCGGCTTGGGTGCGCGAGCTGCTCGGCCTGCCCGCCGGCTGCGGGATCGGCTTCGTTACCGGCTGCCAGATGGCGCACTTCACGTGCCTCGCCGCGGCGCGTGACGCTGTCCTCCGCGACGCCGGGTGGGACGTGGAGGCGAAGGGCCTGCAGGGTGCGCCCGAGCTCTGCGTCATTGCCGGAGATCACGCTCATGTGACCGTCACGGTCGCGTGCGCATGCTCGGGCTCGGGCGGAGCGTATTCGCCTCGTCGCCACCGACGACCAGGGCCGCATGCTGCCGGCAGACCTCCAGCGCGCGCTCGCCGAGCACGACGGTCCGACCATCGTCTGCGCCCAGGCCGGCGAGCTCAACACCGGCGCCTTCGATCCTCTGGTGGACATCGTGGATGCCTGCCGCAGACGTGGCGCCTGGTGTCACATCGACGGCGCCTTCGGGCTCTGGGCGGCGGTCAGCCCCACCCGCCGGCGGCTGCTCGAGGGCTTCGAGCGAGCGGACTCATGGGCGACCGACGGACACAAGTGGCTGAACGTGCCATATGACTGCGGGATTGCGGCGGTCGCCGATCCCTCGGCGCAGCGGGCGGCGATGAGTTCGACGTCGGCCTACATCCCGCCGCACGAAGACGATGTTCCCTGGGGCTTTGACTGGACGCCGGAGTTCTCGCGCCGCGCGCGGGGGGTGCCGCTCTACGCGGTGCTCCGCTCGCTGGGGCGGGCGGGGCTCGCCGAGGTCGTCGACCGCTGCTGCCATCACGCGCAGCGCATGGCAAGCCGCCTGGCCGAGGTGACGGAGTCGAGGTCCTGAACGACGTGGTGCTCAATCAGGTGCTGGTGCGCCTCGACGGTGACGACGGGGTCACGGAGTGGGTGATCGACCGAGTCCAGGAGGAGGGCACCTGTTGGGTCAGCGGCAGCACCTTCCGCGGGCAGGCGGTCATGTGCGTTTCGGTGGTGGGCTGGCAAACTCCGGTCGAGGACATCCACCAGTCGGCCGAGTCGATCCTCGACGCGCTTGCAGCGGCGCGCCTTGCTTCAGCTGACGCTCTGGCCGAGGAGCGGAGCGCTGACCCCTTACGGCAGCAGAAGCGAGCAGAAGACGCCGTGCGGATCGAACCTGCGCTTCGACTCGACCCACGATTCGCGGCGTGGGCCGAAGTGGCGGCGCCAGTCCTCGTCATCGACGTCCCCGAGCCAGTCGGCGAGGTAGCGCTTGCCCCCGGCTTCGACGAGGAGGTCGCCCGCGCGCTTGAACGCCCCGAGGGTGTCGTTCAGGACCTGCTGCAGGACCTGTGGGTAGATGATCGCGATGAAGACGACGTCCTCGGCGTTGGGCAGCGCCATGAGCGGCGGCACGTCGTCTGCGGCGACGAAGAACGTGCCGCGGTGGCCTTCGGCGAGCGGCAGCATGTCGAGCACCGCCGGGAGGGCCTCGCCGAGCGCCTCGGCGCCGATGAGCGCCCCGATGTAGGGGTGGGGGCGCTCCCAGGCGCCGAGCCTCCGAACCGCTTCGAAGCGCGCGTCGTGCCGGACCGGGAAGTAGGCGATCTCGTCGTCCTCGACGTGCACGACCCGATACGGCGAGAGGTCGCGCGGCAGCTCAGGCGCAACCTCGTCGAACTCGAACGACACCTGGACCGGGAAGAACCACTCGGCAAAGCTCGCGCGCCGGCCCCCGGTTCCCCGCAGGCCTTGCACGGTCGGCGAGCAGAAGCCCTCCATGGAGCTGAGGCCATCGGTTCGCGCGAGCGCCCGCTGATCTGCCAGCCACCGCTCGAGATCGTCGTAGAGCAGGTAATAGGTTCGCACCCGCGAGCGCACCGGACGCAGCTCGAGCTCCGCCGAGACGATCGCTCCACAGCGACCGAGTCCGCCGAGCACGGCGTCGTAGAGGTCGCGGTTCTCGCTTCGCGAGCAGTGGCGGAGGGAGCCGTCGCCCGCCACCACCTCGAGCGCGGCGACGTTCGCGATCAGCGGGCCGTGGCGGTGACTGCCGGGCCCGATCCCGCCAACGGAGAGAAGACCGCCAACCGTCAGGTCGAGGAGGTTGGTGAGCGCTCGGGGCAGGAGCTGGTGCTCGAGCGTCGCCGCAACCACGTCCCGCAACAGCGCACCGGCCTGGCAGTGGACCGTTCGGCGCTCCGGGTCGACCGAGCCGACGCGGTTCAGCCGAGAGAGATCGACCACGATCGAGTCCACGGGGAGCGCCTGACCGCCCGCGCTGTGGCCGGCTCCGCGCAGCGTCAGCTTCGAGCCCGACGAGACCGCTTCCCTCACCACGTCGGCCACGTCCTCCGGCGCCCGCGGTCGCGCAAGCCCCGCAGGCGACCCACGAAGCACGTGGCCAAAATCCTCGGTTACCGAGTCGAGCGCCGCGGCGGTTTGGTCGACCATCCCGTCAAAGCTCCTACGCTTCAAGCACGACAGGCGCCCGCGCCGAGCTCCCCTTGACAGCGCGGTCTCGCAGGGCAGATGCTGCAAGACGATGACCACGCCGTACCAGGCGATCGGGCTGGTGCCGACGATCTGGGGGATCAGGCGTCGTGATGAGATCGCCAAGAACCTCGAGCACCTCGAGCACCTCACCAAGGCGGCGTTTCAGGCGCCCGCGAAGACGTTCGCGAATACCGGAGTGCGCCGGTCCATCCCCGGGGCCCCGTTGGCTGGCCGATTGGCTTGCCCGGGGCCCCGGCTTTCCGGAGGAGGCAGAAGGCTAAGACGATCTCGTTTTGAGGCGAAGCAGACGGCCGGCGTTGGCGGACTTCCGCTGGCGAAGTGGCAGGCGGCGGTTCTCCAGGCGGAAGCGGCACGGCCGGAAGCGGCACGGCCACTAAAGCAGGGGCGCCACTCCGGCATCGACCCAACTCCCGCCGTCCGAAATGCGGCGAGCGTGCTGGAGAAAGCGTGGGAGCGAGGAGGCCTCCTCTGCGACCTTGGAATGACCTCGCGGCCGCTGCTCAGCATGAGACAACTGGCCAGGCCTGAAGTTTCAGCACGAGGCCTATAGGCGCTTGGATAGCACGCTCTTCGTTCACCGCTCGCTCGACGAACTTGCAGCCGTGGAGGGCGCTTGGGACGAGCTCGCGGTGCGAGCGCGCAGCCCCTTCCTTAGCTACCAGTGGCTTCGCTCGTGGTCGAAGGCCTTCGCCAAGCCGGAGGGGATCGCCGTGGCGGTGATGAATCCGGATCGTGGGCTGGGTGGCGCGGCTTGCCTCTGCGCCTCGCCCGGCCGACTTTTGACCGCCGCGGCCAATCAGTACAGCGAGTGCTGGGACGTCGTTGCGGTGGACGACTCCGCCCGTAAGCTCATCTGGCGGGGGGTCGCAGAGCTCGGCGCTGCCCGGCTCAGATTGCCCGCTCTGCCCGCCACCAGCCCCAGTGTCTCGCTGGCACCCGAGGTTCTGCGCGCGGCCGGATACCGAATTGCGATCCGGCCCGACCGGGCGAGTCCTTACCTGCCGCTGCCGGGGAGCTGGGACGAGCTGCTCACGATGCTGAGCAGCAACCTGAGGGCCCAGGTTCGATACTCGCACAACCGCCTGCGGCGCGAGGGCAGCCTCGTCTTTAGGACGACGAGGGGCGGATCGCAGCTGGAGAGTGATCTCGATCGGTTCTTCTCGCTGGAGGGATCGGGTTGGAAGGGACGCGCCGGCTCGGCCATCCGCAGCGACCCGCGGTCGCTGTCGCTGTTCACCGACTTCGCCCGGGCCGCGGCTCGCCGAGGTTGGCTGCGATTGCACTTTCTCGAGCTCGATGGGGTGCCCGTTGCGGGCGACTACGGCTGCGTCCTCGGTGGCGGCAGCTTCTTGATCAAGACGGCCTTCGACGAGCGCTACGCGCGCCTCTCTCCGGGCTTGGCGCTGCGCGCCGAGGCAATACGCGCGGCGATCGACGAGGGACTCGACTTCTACGACTTTCTCGGCCAGACCGAGTGGTACAAGCTCCGGTGGACCCGGGAGCTCCACGAGCGGGTAGTCATCCAGGCCTATCGCGGCCTCTCTGGTCTGCCAGCGCTCGTATACCGGCATAAACCGGGCGCCGCCGGCCGCGGACTGACGGCCGGGTGGCGAGCCGAGGCCGTGACCAAGACCGCGCGCTATGGGCCGCGAGGGTCAACGACGCCGCAGCCGCGTCGTCGATAAAGCCGCCCGCCTTCAGCGAGCTCAAGGGGGCCGAGGAGCTGTTCGCCACGCCTCCAGTACTCCCTGTCGAGCCATTTGAGCCACTCCCCGCAGGCGGCGAAGTCAAGTCCTGGAACTTGACTCCAGACTCTTTCGACGCGGGCGGGCGGGCCGGGACCGCACCCTAGGAGGGGCTTCGGAAGCGGCTAGCGAAACTCCCGGCATGCCATGATCCAGGCAGATGCCGGAAGCCGCGCAGCCGCCTCAACCTCCCAAGCCCAGGAAGAAGGGCGTCATGGGGAGTCAGCGCTCCGGAAGCACCCGCAGAACTTCTTGCGCGAGCTGAAGAGAGCCGCGCGTGGCCGCCTAGACCGGACTAACCCCAAGTAGCTGCACACCCACGGCAGCGGTAGACGCTTGAAGTCAGACGGCCCCGGGACCGCGGTCCGGGGCCGTCTGCTCGCCGGCTCAGTCTCCGGGTCACCACAACCGAACGAAGGGAGCCGGATGACAGAGCATGACGTGCTGTTCGGATTCCGTGTGCGCCTGTTCACGCTCGCCGAGGAGCTCGGCAACG
>DASQXU010000016.1:0-10350 GCA_035639555.1 Thermoleophilaceae bacterium | reverse complement strand
GTCGGCGGCCTCCTCGGCCACACGCTCGTCGGACTCGCCGGACGCCGCGCGCGCCACCTCCTCGGCCTCCTCGCGCACCTTCTCCCCGATGCGCGGCGGGTCCGCCAGCAGCGCGGCGGTGTAGGAAGCGTCGACGGCCGCGGAGCGCCGGTCGGAGATCGTGCGCTCGAGCGCCGCGAGCGCCTCGCCGGGGACGGGCTCCACGTCGCCACGGAAGAAGCAGGTGCGCTCGCCGGTGTGGCAGGCCGGGCCGCTCGGGTCCACCAGCGCGAGCAGCGCGTCGGCGTCGCAGTCGTAGCGAAGCTCGCGCACCGCCTGCACGTTGCCGCTCGTCTCGCCCTTGTGCCAGAGCTCGCCGCGGGAGCGGCTCCAGAACCAGGTCTCGCCGCTCTCGCGGGTCCGGCGCAGCGCCTCGTCGTTCATGTACGCGAGCGTGAGCACCTCCCCGGTGCTCCAGTCCTGCACGATGCAGGGCACGAGCCCGTCCGCGTCGAAGGCGATCTCGTCCACGCGAGAATTCTGGCAGCCGCCGGCTACTCGATCCCGAGCCGGTCGAGCAGGGCCTCGTTGCGCCGCCAGCCCTTGCGGACCCGCACCGAGAGGTCGAGGAATACCCGGCGCCCGGCGACCACCTCGATCTCCTTGCGGGCGTCGGTCCCGATCGCCTTGATCATCCACCCGCCGCGGCCGATCAGGATGCCCTTCTGCGACTCGCTCTCGACCCAGATCCGCGCCGGGACGACGAGCAGGTCGCCGTCGCGCTCCTCGAGGTCATCGACCTCGACCTCCACCGCATGGGGCACCTCCTCGCGGGTGCGCCGGAGCACCTGCTCGCGGATGAGCTCGGCGATCCGGATCCGCTCGGGCAGGTCGCTCACCTCCCCGGGCGGGTAGAGGAAGGGCGCCTCGGGCAGAAGCTCGACCAGGTGGCCGACCAGCTCGGCGACCCCGGCCCCGGTGCGCGCGCTGATCGGGAAGACCTCGCCCTCGACGCCGAGCTCGGCCGCGGCGGCGAGCGCCTGAACGGTGCGCGGCCGATCGAGTCGGTCGACCTTGTTCAGCGCGACCACCGCCGGCCGCCCGGCCCCCTGGATCGCGCCGGCGATGAAGCGGTCCCCCGCCCCGATCCGCTGCTCGCCGTCCAGCAGCAGCAGCGCGACGTCGACCTCGGCCAGGGCGCGCTCGACGCGCCGCTGCATCCGCTCGGTGAGCGCGTCGAGCGGGCGCTGCACCCCCGGGAGGTCGACCAGGACGAGCTGCCAGTCCTCGCCGCTGACGATCCCGCGGATCTCCCGGCGGGTGGTCTGGGGCTTGTCGGACACGATCGCCACCTTGGCGTCCACGATCCGGTTGACCAGCGTCGACTTGCCGACGTTCGGCCGCCCGGCGAGCGCGACGAAGCCGCTGCGCGTCACCCGATCGCCGCTAGGACCCGGCGCTGGAGGGCGAGCATCTCGCCCTCGTCGCGCTCGTGGTCGTAGCCGCAGAGGTGCAGGACCCCGTGGACCACCGCCACCTCGAGGTCCTCCGTCCGCTCCGGGCATATGAGCACGTCGCCGAGCTCGCGCGGGCCCGCGGGGCGGCCGGCCTCGTCCACCGGGAACGAGAGCACGTCGGTGGCCCGGTCGACCCCCCGGTGCTCGCGGTTGCGGCGCCGGATCTCCTCCGCTCCGACCAGCGCGATCGCGAGGTGGCCGTCCTCCACGCCGGCCGCCTCGAGCGCGGCCTCGGCCGCGCGGCGCAACCGCGGGTCGGCGGCGCCGATCAGCTCGATCTCGATCAGCCCTGCTGCCTGCGCGCCGCGCGCAGCTCCGGGGCCTGCTTCTGCGCGTACTCGTTGTACGCGGCCACGATGCGCTGCACGAGCTTGTGGCGGACCACGTCCTCGCTCCCGAAGCGCACGAACTCGATCCCCTCCACGTCCCGCAGGATGTCGCCGATCACCACAAGCCCCGAGCGCTGCTCGGTCGGCAGGTCGATCTGGGTGATGTCGCCGGTGACCACCATCTTGGAGTTGAAGCCGAGCCGGGTGAGGAACATCTTCATCTGCTCCGGCGTGGTGTTCTGGGCCTCGTCGAGGATGATGAACGCGTCGTTCAGCGTGCGGCCGCGCATGAAGGCGAGCGGCGCGACCTCGATCACCCCACGCTCGAGGTGCTGGTTGACCCGCTCGGGCTCGAGCATGTCGTAGAGGGCGTCGAACAGCGGCCGCAGGTAGGGGTCGACCTTGGCCATCACGTCCCCGGGCAGGAAGCCGAGGCGCTCGCCGGCCTCGACCGCGGGCCGGGTGAGCACGATGCGGTTGACCTCACGCCGCGAGAGCGCGGCCACCGCCATCGCCACCGCCAGGAAAGACTTGCCCGTCCCGGCGGGGCCGATGCCGACGGTGATCGTGGAGCGGCGGATGGCGTCCACGTAGCGCTTCTGGTTGACCGTCTTCGGCGCGATCCGCTGCGAGCGGTGGCGCCAGACGACGTCCTCGAGGATCGACCCGGGCGACTCGTGGCGGTCGAGCGCCTCGCCGATCGCCTTGATCGTGCCCGGCGACACGTCGTGGCCCTGGCGGACGAGGTCGCCAAACTCGCGCACGACCGACTCGCCGAGCGCGACCTCCGGCTCGTCGCCGTCGAGCGTGAGCACGTTTCCGCGCAGGTAGACCTCGCAGTCGAGGTGGTCCTCGAGGGTCCGCATGACCTGGTCGCCAGGGCCGGCGAGCTCGGCGGCCACCTCGTTCGGGAGCTCGAGCTGGGTCCGCACTACGGGCTGAGGGCCCCCCGCACCAGCTCGCTCACCCTCCGCCCGTCGGCGCGGCCCTTGACCTCGGGCATCACGAGCGACATGACCTTGCCCATCTCGCGCGGGGAGGAGGCTCCCGATCGGGCCACCGCGTCGCCGATGATCGCCCGCAGCTCGTCGTCCCCGAGCGGCTCCGGCATGTATCCGGAGATGAGCTCGGCCTCGCGCTCCTCGCCGGCCGCCTGCTGCTCGCGCCCGCCGTCGCGGTATGCCTCGGCCGCCTCCAGGCGGCGCTTTCGCTCGCGCTGGAGCACGGCGAGCTCGTCGACCTCGCCCTCCTTGGCCGCCTTCTGGAGCTCGCTGGCCACGAGCCGGAGCGCGCGCACCCGCTCGGGATCGCGCGCCTTCATCGCGGCGGTCACGTCATGCTGGACCTGCTCTAGCACCGACACGACTCAAGTGTAGGAGGGCAGAGGGGATCGCAGAGCGGGCGTTCGACATCGCGCCGGCGGCCGAGCTCGGCCTCGCGACCGCGCGCGTCAACCGGCACGGCGAGCCGCTCGCCGGTTGAGGAAGCGCCCGGCCGGTGGCGGAGGGAACCCTCATCCTCGTGGCCGGGGCGCTGCTCGCCCTCGGCATCGCGGCCACGCTCGTCGCCGGCCGGCTGCGGGTGCCCGGGCTCGTGGTGTTCCTCGGGCTCGGGATGGCGATCGGCTCGGACGGGCTCGGATGGATCGACTTCGACGACGTGCGGCTCGCCCGCACGATCGGGGTCGTGGCGCTGGCGTTGATCCTCTTCGAGGGAGGGCTCGCCGCCGGCTGGGACGAGATTCGCCCGGCGCTCGGGCCGAGCCTGTCGCTGGCTTCGGTGGGGACCGTCCTGACCGCGCTGGTCGTCGGCCTGGCCGCGGGCGGGCTGCTCGACCTCTCGACCCGGGAGGGCCTCCTGCTCGGCTCGATCGTCGCGTCCACGGACGGCGCGGCGGTCTTCTCCGTGCTGCGTGGGTCCTCGATCCCGCGCCGGCTCGCGCGCGTGCTCGAGGGCGAGTCCGGCTTCAACGACCCGGTCGCGATCGTGCTCGTCGTCGGCCTGATCGACGCCATCACGGAGAGCGGCTTCGGCGTGCTCGACATGGTCTCGCTCTGCGCGCGCCAGCTGGCGATCGGCGCCGCGGTGGGCCTCGCCGCCGGGCAGCTCGCGGTGGCCGGCTTCCGCCGCCTGCAGTTCACCACCACCGGCCTCTACCCGGTGGCGTCGGTGGCCGCCGCCGGCCTGTCCTTCGGCATCGCCGACGCCCTCCACGGTTCCGGCTTCCTCGCCGTCTACCTGACCGGGCTCGCACTCGGCAGCGGGCAGATCCCGGCGCGCCGCACCGTGGCCGACTTCCACGACGGGGTGGCGTGGGTGAGCCAGATCGCGGTCTTCTTCACGTTCGGGTTGCTCGTCTTCCCGAGCCGGCTCGGTGGGATCGTCGGCGAGGGGCTGCTGATCGCGGGCGTCCTGATGCTGGTCGCCCGTCCGCTCGCCGCGTTCGTGTCGCTCGCCCCCTTTGACTTCCCGCCGCGCCAGTCGCTGCTGGTTGGCTGGGCCGGGCTGCGCGGCGCCGTGCCGATCGTGCTCGCGACGTTCGCGGTGATCGAGCACGTCCCCCGCGCCGACCCGTTCTTCAACACCGTCTTCTTCGTCGTCCTCCTCTCGACGCTGGTGCAGGGGGCGAGCTTCAACCCGCTGGCCATGCGGCTCGGGCTCGCGACCGACGAGCCGGCCGTCGGCCGGCCGGTGGTCGAGGTCGGGACCATCCGGCGGCTCGGCGCCGAGGTCGTCGAGTTCCCGGTGCGCGACGGCGACGCCGCGGCCGGGCGGCTCGTCAACGAACTCGGGCTGCCGCGCGAGGCGCTCGTTTCGGTGATCGTCCGGGACCAGGAGGCGCTGCTGCCGCGCGGCTCGACCGAGATCGAGGCGGGCGACCGCCTGCACATCCTCGTCCGGGGGCCGCAGCGCGCCGGCGTCGAAGCGCTCTTCGAACGCTGGCGGGAGGGGCCGCTGACCGAGCCGGAGGAGCCGGTGGCCCCGGTCCGCGGGCGCGCGGCCATCTTCAGCGTGCAGCCCTGGCGCGAGGGGCTCGGCGACCCCGGGGCGCCGGAGAGGCTCAACGGGCTGCGGGTGGCCCGGACGCTTCGAACACGGCGCGGCGAGCCGGGCGCCCTGGTGCAGCTCGAGGACGGCCGCTTCGCGGTCACCGGGGAGGGGGTGGTGGCGGTCGGCGGCCCGCGCCAGCTCTTCCGCTACTGCCGGGAGCGGATCGCACGCTCCTCCGACGAGCAGTCGCGCGCGTGGTGGCAGGAAGTGGCGGGCGCCCTGGCGCAGCGCTGACCGGCCGGCCCGCGGTGGCGTCGATCAGCGGCTTAGCCGCTCGCCGCTCGCGAACAGCTCCTCGAGGCGCTCCAAGATCTCGGCCGGGCCGAGGGCGATGACCACGTCCCCCGGCTCGATCTCGGTGTCCTCGGGCGGCTGGGGAAGCAGCGGCCCATCGGCCTTGCGCAGGGCGATGATCATCGAGCCGCCGCGTACCTGGCCGACCGTCCGTCGCGCGCCCGCTGCCCCGGGGAGCACCTCGATCTCCTCGAGGCGGTACTCGGGCGCGACGTCGGCGACCCCGGAGACCTGCGGGTGGAGCGCGAGCCGCGCCATCTCGGTGCCGCTCGACTTGTAGGGAGAGATCACCCGGTTGGCCCCGGCGCGCAGGAGCTTCTTCTCCGAGTCCTCGGCGCTGGCGCGGGCCACGATCGTGATATCCGAGCGCAGCTGGCGGGCCGTGAGGGTGGTGAAGACGTTCTCGGAGTCCGAGTCGACGCAGGCGACCAGCGCCCGCGCCCGGTCGATCCCGGCCTCGCGGAGGACGTCGTCGTCCGAGGAGCTGCCCTCGATGAGCGGCGCGCCCATCTCGTCCGCCGCCTCCCGGATCTCGGGGTTCGAGTCGATCACGACGAAGCTGGCGCCGGCCGCCTGCATGTCGCGCGCCACCTGCTGGCCGACCCGGCCGAACCCGCAGATCAGGTAGTGGTCGGAGAGCCGCTCGATCATTCGCCGGACGCGCCGCTCGTACAGCAGCCCGCTCAGGTGCCCCGCCACGAAGAACTCGCTGGCCGTGACGAGCGCGTAGAAGAGCGTACCCACGCCGAGCACGATCAGCAGGACCTTGACCACCTGGCCGCCCGTGTTCCCGGGCTCGGGGATCGAGCCCACGGTGGCCACGGTGTCCAGCGTCCAGACGAAGCCGTGCCAGATCGAGGTGTCCTCGGTGAGCACGAAGCCGAGCGTGCCGAGGAACAGGAGGACGACGATGATCACCCCAAGCACGCCGAGGCGGCGGAGGAAGAGGGTGAGCTCGCGGCGCCCGACCGCCGCGGTCAGGGCGCCGGCGAGCGAGGGAGGGTGGCTCGGCGGGGGCACCCTCGGCGACCCTACTGCTCGAGCAAGAGCGCCACCCACCCCGCGGCGGCCAGCCGGCGACGCTCGCGCAGGGGGGCGAAGGCGCCCGCGACCTCGTCCGCCTCGCCGGAGAGCAGCCCGGAGGCGATGAGCGCGCGCGGGGGCTTCGGGGTCAGCTCGGCGACCCGGAGGAGCAGCGGCCGCATCAGGTTGGCCGTGACCACGTCCGCGGCCGGAGGCGCCTGCTCGCGCAGATTGGCGCGGCGTACGAGCTCGAGCCCGGCCCCGTTCGCCCGCGCGTTGCGCGAGGTCGCCTCGACCGCGGCGCGGTCGCAGTCGAGCGCGACCACGGGGCTGAAGCCGAGCTTGGCGGCGGCGATCGCGAGCACGCCGGAGCCGCAGCCGAGGTCCGCGAGCGAACCGCCGTCCCGCGCGAGCTCGAGCATCAGCTCGAGGCACATCCGGGTGGTCGGGTGGGCGCCCGTGCCGAACGCCTGGCCCGGGTCGATCACCAGGTCGATCACGCCCGGGCGCAGCGGCGCCTCCTCCCACGGCGGCCGCACCCAGAGGCGACCGCCGATCAGCACCGGCGGGTGGAAGCGCTGCCAGCGCTCGGCCCAGTCGTCGGGGACCTCTTCCCCGCGAACCGACACCGGCACCCCGCCGAGCTCTGCCTTCCCCTCGCCGAGCGCGGGTAGCTCGCCGGGCGCGCCGTAGACCGCGTACTCGACGACGCCGTCGCCGTCGACCTGCTCTACGCCGGCGGGCGAGAGCTCGAGCAGCGCGAGCAGCACGTGCTCGGCCGCGTCCGCCGGCGCGCGCACCGCGAGCCGGATCAGCTGAAGGCCCGCCTCACCTTCGAGAACAACGACTCCTCCGCGCCGTCGCCCAGGTTCCGTTCGCCGAGCGAGTCCCGGAGCTCCTCGAGCAGCTCACGCTGGCGGCTCGAGAGGTTGCGGGGGATGACCACGTTCAGCACCACCTGCTGGTCGCCCCGGCGCCCCCGACCGAGGGTGGGAAGCCCGCGCCCGCGCAGGGTCACCACCGTTCCGGGCTGCGTCCCCGGCGGCACCTCGACCTCCTCCTCGCCGTGCAGGGTCGGCACCCGCACGCGGGTTCCGAGCGCGGCCGCGGGCGCCGGCACGTCGACCGCCGTGATGAGGTCGCTGCCGTCGCGCACGAACCGCTCGTCGTCGGCGACGCGCACGAGCACGTACAGCTCGCCGGCAGGCCCCCCGCGCTCGCCGGCGTGGCCGCGGCCGGAGAGGCGGATCCGCTGCTCGTCGGCGATGCCGGCGGGGATGTCGACCGAGAGCTTCTTCTCCACGACCCGGCGACCGCGACCGCCGCACTCCGGGCAGGGATCGCGGGGCACCCGACCCTCTCCGCCGCAGGTCTCGCAGAGCCGGGCCCGCACGAGTTGGCCGAAGGCGGTGCGCGACACGCTTCGCACCTGGCCCGTTCCCTGGCAGCGCCCGCAGACGTCGATCGGGGTGCCGCGCTCGGCGCCGCGCCCCGAGCAGCGGGGGCAGGTGTCGACCACGTCGTAGGCGACGTCGACGCTCGTCCCCTCGGCGGCCTCCTCGAGCGAGATCTCGACCTCGACCGCCACGTCGCCGCCCTGGACCCGTCCAGGGCCGCCCCCGAAGCCGCCGCGCCGCCCGAAGGCGCCACCGAACGGATCGCCCCCGAAGAACGCGTCGAAGACGTCGGCGAACGAGGTGAACCCGTGGGCCGCCGGCTCGTAGCCGCGCGACTCGAGGCCCTCGAAGCCGTAGCGGTCGAAGATCGCCCGCCGCTCGGCGTCGGAGAGGATCTCGTAGGCGTCGGCCGCCTCCTTGAACTTCTCCTCCGCCTCGGGGTCGTGCTTGTTGACGTCGGGGTGGAGCTCGCGGGCCAGCCGGCGGAAGGCCTTCTTGATCTCCTTCTCGTCCGCGTCGCGGGAGACGCCGAGCACCTGGTAGGGATCGCGCCTCATGACCTACTCGTCGTACACCGCGGCGACGAACCGCGACAGCTCTACCGCCGCCTGCCGGACGGCGATGATCGCCCCCGGGTAGTCCATGCGCACCGGGCCGATGACCGACACCGCGCCCAGGTTCCGCCGGGCCAGCCCGTAGTTCGCGGCCACCAGGCTGAGCGAGCGCAGCTCGGGAGTCGGGTTCTCGCGCCCGATGCGGACGTAGACGCCCGGTGCCTCGAGCGAGTCGCGCAGCACCGAGAGCAGGGCCACCCGGTGCTCGAGCACGTTGAGGAGGTCCGCGATCTGCGAGAGCTCCTGGAGCCGGTGCTCGGAGAGCAGCCGCGAGGTGCCCTCGAGGAACAGCGTCTCGCCGGCGGTGTCCTCGAGCTCGGTGAACGCCGGGGCCAGCGTGGCGAGGAACCCGCGCTCGGCCTCGGACAGCTCCGGGCTCTGGAGCTTGCCGTGAAGCATCCGGGCCCCGACCTCCATGCCGCCGAGCACCTCGTTCAGGTAGCTCCCGGCCCAGTCGAGGAGCCCGGGATCGACCGGCTGCTCGTAGGAGACGACTCGCTTGGTGACGCCGCCGGTGGAGGTGATCACCACCACCATCGCCACCTGGGGCTGGAGCAGCAGCACCTCCACCCGGCGGATCGTTGCCGTCTCGATCGGGGGCGCGGTGACCAGCGCGAGCAGGTTCGTGACCTGCGAGAGCTGCTCGGTGGTCGTTCGCATGGCCTCGTCGACCTCGCGTCTGGCCACCGAGAGCTCGATGCCGCTACGGCGGACCGGGAGCTTGCCGTCCGCGAGCAGCTCGTCGACGTAGCGGCGGTAGCCGCGGTCGGTCGGCACCCTCCCCGCCGAGGTGTGCGGGTGCTCGAGCAGGCCGACCTCCTCGAGGCGGGCGAACTCGGCCCGCACGGTCGAAGCTCCCCAGGGGACGTCGCCGTGCTCGGCGACCCACTTGGAGCTGACCGGTTGCTCCAGCTCGAGGTGGGCCTCGACGACCTTGCGAAGGATCAGGCTCTGGCGCGGAGTGATCTCCACGCCTTCACGTTAGCTCCCCCGAGTCGGGAACCGGCAACGCGAGCTCGGCCTCGGCGTTGCGGACGATCTGGGTGCCCGCCTGCTCGGCGACCGTCTCGATCACCACCCGCCCGTCCTCGGCCGACCGCACCGTGCCCCTGACCACGATCTCCTGCTCGGGAAGGGCCATCCCCCGGAACTGGACCGCGAGCCGGCGGAGGGAGCGGGGATCCCCGCCGGCGGCCGCCACCATGCCCCGGGCGACCTGGGCCATCGTGTACAGGCCGTGCAGGATGTTGCCCGGCAGCCCCACCTGCCGCGCGAAGTCCGCGTCGAGGTGAATCGGGTTGAAGTCGCCGGAGGCCCCCGCGTAGCGGTGCGGCAGGTAGCGATCAGGGGTGACCCTGAGCTCGGGGATGGACTCGCCGGGCCGCATCACGACGCGCCGCGCACGATGTTCGTCCACGTCCCCCGGACGACCTCCCGGCCGTCCTGATTTCGGGACAGCGACTCCAACACGTAGAAGGCCATCCCCTCGCGCTCGTAGATGTCGGCGATGCGGGTCTCGGTGGTGATCGTGTCGCCCGCGCACACCGGCTCGCCCCAGACGAACTCCTGGCCGCCGTGCACCAACATCGCGAAGTTGATCCCCACCTCCGGATCGACCATGGCCGGGGTAAGCGAGCCGGCCGAGTACACGACGGCGAACATCGGCGGCGCCGGGATCTCCCGAAACCCGGCCCGCCGCGCGTGCTCTCGGTCGAAGTAGATGGGGTCGTCCTCCCCCACGGCCCGGGCGTACTCCCGGATCTTCTCCCTGCCGACCTCGTACTCGTAGGCCGGATAGGTCTTTCCCTTCGCGCTCGCGTCGACCGGCACCTGCCTCCTTCCCTCCGGTTGCGGCGCGGCAGTCTAGACCTCCGACCGGCCCGAGCAGCCGTGCTCAGCACCGACCTCAACGCGCCGCCGAGCGGCTCCGATGGGCACGTCTGGCGCTAGCGGGACACACTCGCCCGCAAGGCGCAAGACCCCTTCGGAGCGGCGGTGCTGGGACTCGCCGTGGGGCGTGGCCGGTCGGGCTTCGGGGTACCTTCCGGCGATGGGATCGCTTCGCTCCTACCGCGGCAAGCGCGACTTCGACCGCACTTCGGAGCCACGCGGCGGTGGGAGTCGCTCCGGGGGCCCGATCTTCGTC
>DASQXU010000015.1:0-2090 GCA_035639555.1 Thermoleophilaceae bacterium | reverse complement strand
AGGGGCGCGAGACGCTGGCGGCCGAGCCCTGCGCCGAGGCGCTCCGAGCGGTCCGTGCGGCGGTGCCCGGTGTGCCGGTGTCGCTCAGCACCTCGGCCGAGATCGTGCCCGACCCCCGACGGCGGCTCGAACTGGTGGGGGACTGGACGGTTCTGCCCGAGCTGGTAACGGCCAATCAGGGGGAGCGAGGGATCGCCGAGCTGTGCGAGCACCTCATAGGGCGCGGGGTCGGTATCGAGGCCGGGCTCCTGAGCGTCGCGGAAGCGGGGGACTTCGAGCGCTCGGGGTTGGCCGGGCGGTGTGTCCGCGCGCTGGTCGAGCCGCTCGACGCCGAGCCCGAGCGCGCCGTCGCCCACGCCGCGGCCATCGAAGCGATCCTTGTCGATGCCGGTATCCGGCTCGAGCAGGTGCACCATGGCGACGGCCTGGCCAGCTGGGCGGTAGCGGACCGGGCGCTCAGCCGTGGGCACGGCATTCGCACCGGTCTCGAGGACACGACCGTCCTTCCCGATGGGCGCCCGGCTCCCGACAACGCGACGCTCGTCCGTGCCGCGGCCGCGATGATCGCCGATAGCTGCCGCCCTGCTTAGCTAGAGCCCAGCGATGACCCTGCTCGCCGACGTAGTCGCCACCTCGCGGAGGCTGACCGATACGAGCTCGCGCTCGAAGAAGGTGTCCATCCTCGCCGAGCTCTTGGGGCGGCTCGACCGGAGCGAGGTCGCGATTGCGGTCGGCTTTCTCGCGGGCGTGCCCCGCCAGGGCCGAGTCGGCGTCGGCTATTCGACGATCTACGGCATCGAGTCCGCGCCGGCGCCGGAGCCGTCTCTGAGCGTCGACGATCTCGATCGCGCGATCGCCGAGATCCAGGCGATGAGCGGCGCCGGATCGGCGGCCGAGCGCAAGCAGCTTCTCGGGGAGCTTCTGGGCCGGGCGACCGATCAAGAGGCCGACTTCGTGAAGCGGCTGTTCACGGGTGACCTGCGCCAAGGCGCGCTCGGCGGGTTGATGGTCGACGCGATCGCGAAGGCAGCCGGGGTCTCCGGTGACATCACGCGCCGCGCGTTGATGCTCTCGGGGGATCTGACCCGCACGGCCGAGATCGCGATCAGCGAGGGCGAGAGCGGGCTTCGCGCGGTCGGGTTCGAGATCTTCCGACCCATCCTTCCGATGCTCGCGTCTGGGGCCGCGAGCGTCTCCGATGCGGTCGAGGGCTTCGATCGCTCCTCGGTCGAGTGGAAGCTCGACGGGATCAGGATCCAGATCCATCGTCGCGCCGACGAGGTCCGCATCTACACGCGCAACCTCAACGAGATCACCGAGTTGCTTCCTGGCGTCGTCGGCGCGGTGCGCGCCCTGCCCGTGACCCGAGCCGTGTTCGACGGTGAGGCGCTGTGGATGGGCGAGCACGGCCCGGCCGCCTTTCAGGAGACTGTCTCGCAGCTCGACGGCGCGGCGCCGCCTGAGGGGATCGTGACGTTGCTGTTCGACCTCCTCCACGTCGAAGGCGAGGAGCTGCTCGACACTCCGCTTGAGCGACGAGTCAGGCGGCTCGAGGCAATCGCGCCCCACCTCAAGGTCCCGAGCGTGCTGACCTCGGATCCCGAGAGGGCAAAGCGCGTGCTCGACGAGGCGCTCAGCGCTGGACACGAGGGCGTCGTGGTGAAGGACGCGGGGTCCCTCTACTGGGCCGGCCGTCGCGGCAAGGCCTGGCGCAAGGTGAAGCGAGTGCGGACCTACGACCTGGTCGTGCTCGGCGCCGAGTGGGGTCACGGGCGCCGCCGGGGCTGGCTCTCGAACCTCCACCTCGGGGCCCGCGACCGGCGGACCGGGGAGTTCGTCATGGTCGGAAAGTGCTTCAAGGGTCTGACCGACGAGGTCCTCCAGTGGCAGACGAAGGAGCTCCTCGCGCGTGAGACCGGCCGGCGGGGAATCGCGGTGCTCGCGCGCCCGGAGCTCGTGGTCGAGATCGCCCCGATCTCGCGGGACCTCGAAGGTGCCGCGGGGATCGAGCCGACGGGCGGCTACGGCCTCGTGGTCAGGAGCGCCCGTAGGTCGTCGATCGTGTCCGCCTCCGCGGCGCTCTTGTCCGG
>DASQXU010000014.1:0-2004 GCA_035639555.1 Thermoleophilaceae bacterium | reverse complement strand
GTCGGGGTGAACGTCTAGCTCCACCACCGCTTCGACGTGCCCGAGGGCGCTCCGGTGCTCGTGCTCTCGAACTCGCTCGGCACCACGGTCGATATGTGGGACGAGCTGGTCCCGGCGCTGGCCGAGCGCTTCCGGCTGCTGCGCTACGACACGCGCGGCCATGGTCGCTCGCCGGTCTCCCCCGGCCCCTACTCGATCAACGACCTCGGCCGCGACGCCCTGGCCGTGCTCGACCGACTCGGGCTCGAGCGGGTCAGCTTCTGCGGCGTGTCCCTCGGCGGCATGACCGGCATGTGGCTGGCGGCGCGCGCGCCCGAGCGGATCGAGCGGCTCGCCGTGTGCTGCTCCTCGGCGCACATGCCGCCGCCGGAGATGTGGACCGAGCGCGCCGAGGCGGCGCGCTCCGATGGAATGGCGGCGCTCGCCGACGCCACCCTCGGGCGCTGGTTCACGCCCGCCGCGTCCGAGCGCCGGACTGAGGCGGTGGAGCGCCTGAGGTCGGGGCTGCTCGGGATGGCGCCGGAGGGCTACGCCGGCTGCTGCGAGGCGATCCGCGATATGGACCTGCGGCCCGCCCTTGGGTCGATCCGCGCGCCGACGCTGGTGATCGCCGCCGAGGACGATCCCTCCACGCCGCCCGAAGAGCACGGGCGCGTGATCGCCGAGTCGATCCAGGGGGCCCGGGTCGTGGTGCTGGGCGAGGGGCGGCACCTGGTCGCGGTCGAGCGCCCGGACGAGGTCGCCCCGCTGCTGCTCGACCACCTGGTAGCGGGGGCCGCGGTATGAGCGACGAGGGCCTCGAGCGCGGAATGAAGGCCCGGCGGGAGGTGCTCGGAGACGAGCACGTCGACGCGGCCGTTGAGCGGACCAGCGAGCTGACCAGCGACTTCCAGGAGCTGCTCACCCGCTATGCCTGGGGCGAGATCTGGACGCGGCCGGGGCTCGACCGCCGCATGCGGAGCGCGATCACCATCACCGCGCTCGTGGCGCGGGGGCAGTTCGACGAGCTCGCCCTGCACCTGCGGGCGGCGCTCCGCAACGGGCTCACCGAGGACGAGATCAAGGAGGTCCTGCTCCAGGCCGCGATCTACTGCGGGGTGCCGGCGGCCAACTCCGCCTTCGCCGTGGCCCAGAGGGTGCTCCGGGCGAAGCGGGCGGCTGAGGGCTAGCGCGACGCTGGGCGCATCGGCGAGCGACGTGTGGCGGCGGTGGGTCGCTACCGGCCCTCAGAAGTCGCCGCCGCCGCCGAAGTCCCCGCCGCCGAAGTCGCCTCCGCCGATGTCGTCGAGCCCGCCTCCGAAGTCCCCGCTGTCCCCCGGGTCGCCGAAGTCCCCGGCATCTCCGGCGCCGTAGTCGTCGGCGGCGGCGTCCGCCGCCATGCCTCCGAAGAACCCCAACCCTCCGCCCAGCGCCGAGCCGATCAAAAGGCCGGGCAGGAGCCCGCCGCCGAAGAAGCCCCCCGCCCACGGGCCGTAGGCCGGGCCGGCGTTCCAGTAGGGGACCATCCGCCCGTCGACCGGCACCTTGCGCGCATCGGGCTCGAGCCCGTCCTGGATCCGCTGGGCGTCGGCGGCGCAGACCGGGACCGGCCGGGGGGCGCCCCCGGGCGGTGCCCACTCGACGTCGGTCGTCGAGGGCCCGTGGCGGGGGTCGAAGAAGCACGGTGGGCGGCGCTCCGGTACGGGTTTCCCCTCGAGCCTCGCCTTGGCCGCGGTCATCGCGTAGCGCCCCTCCTCGAGGAGCGAGGTGACCCGCTCCATGTCCTCCGGGCGGCGGGCGCGCTCGAAAGCGTCCTCGGCCTGCTGGTAGCACTCGACCGCCCGCCCGTAGTGGGCCTTCGCCTCCTGGTCGGCGTTCGGCATCTGGACGTCGAGGTCGAGGGCCCGGATATCGTCGCCGAGCGCGACGAGGTCGTCGCGGGCCACCCGCTTGACCTCCTCGAGCTCGGCGCGCTCGCGCTTGCGGCGCTGCCAGCGGTTGAAGCCGAAGAGCGCGGCCGGTATG
>DASQXU010000013.1:0-8833 GCA_035639555.1 Thermoleophilaceae bacterium | reverse complement strand
CAGCTCGGGGGCCAGCCGCTCCGTGCTCAGGTGCTCGGCCATCACCTTCGCCGCCTTGCGGCCGCGTGGCGCGAGCGCCCGGTCGTGGTCGGCTAGCCAGGCGTCCTTCCAGCTCGACTTCGCGTGGCGCAGGATGAGGAGCCGGGCCACAGGTCCCTCAATCAAGCAAGCTCACCGCCCGCGCGACCACCACCCCGATCGTGGTCAGCGCGGTGAGGCCTTGGACGAGCATCAGCATCTTGACCCGGGTCGTGAGCGGCATGGTGTCGGTCGGGCTGAAGGCGGTGCAGTTCGTAAACGAGGTGTAGAGGTAGTCGAGGAATGTCGGCCGCCAGCCCTCGAAGTCTTTACGGCCCGTCTGCGTGAACAGGAAATCCGCCTGCCGTCCGCTGTAGCGTCGCCGCCGGCTTTCGGGCCCGCCGCCATCGAGCTCCCAGTAGGCGACCGCGAAGATCAAGACGTTGGTGGCCCAAATCTCCACGCCCGAGAGCACGAGGCGATAGCCGGCGATCTGCCCTTCGTGGATGACGAAGTCGAACAGGAACGCGAGCGACGTTACGTTCGCGACCGCAGCAAGCAGGGTGACGGCGAAGGTCGCCCGACGCCGGTTGCGCAGCTGTGCCTCGGAGAACCGGCCCCGGCGGCCCCAGGGGGTGTTCACCACGAGCACGAGGAGGAGGAGACCCTCTAACCCGGGCACGAGCCAGTCGGGCGCCAGCGTCAACTTGTCGGGCAGCGCGATGTAGAGCAGCAAGGCGCCGAGTACCGCAAGCTGGGCCGGGAAGTAGCGGTCGCGAGCGAACTCCGCCTCGACCGTTTCAGGCAGCAGTTCAGCCATCGCGCCGAGTGATCCTAGGCCCGTGCTCGACGGGCTGCGCGGCCGCCAATACGGAGCTGGAGCGCACGATGAGATGAGTTTTGGCTGTGATTCACGGTCTTAGGGATAAGCCACCTGTACATGGAAGCGCTCGACGAGGCCGGCCTATCCGACGACGAGCCCTTCCGCGAGGCCGTGCGGTCCCACATCGAGTTCGGCACACGAGTCGCCCAGCAGAACTCACACGCCGAGACCGACGCCGAGCTTCACCCCATCTGCCACGTCCCGCGGTGGGAATGGCCGGGGGACTCTGACGACGACGGTTTGAGGGAGACGTGATGCTCGCCGCACTACAGCGTCGAGCGACAGCCGGAGCAGCGCCGCATCCTCCTGATCACGGTTCTCGCCGTCGAGTACGGCAGGGCCACGATGCTGTGCGCCGCCCACGCCCGCGCCCGTGTATTTGTCGTCTTCGCCCTGGTCGCCCAGATCGTCGCCGACGCCGCCGACCTCCACGGGATCGCCGACGTGCTCGGCCCGGCCCTGGGCGGACCCGGCCGAACCGGCTGCTCGCGCTCGTCTACGCCGGCACCCTGGCGCGTGAATGCCGGCGTACTGGCGCTTGGAATCGGACTGCTTACCGCGTGAGCAGACCTCACGGACCGGGCGCTGATCGCCGGGCGCGGTCAGCGGCCGCTGGCGTAGCGGATGAGCGAGCCGTCGATGAGCCACTCGACCGGCGCCTTGTCGTCCGTGTAGACGGACCCGCCGGGCAGGGCGGGCGCCAGGCGGCCGCCGACGATCGCCGCCAGTGCACCGAGCTGCGGATCGAGCCGCGGCGTGGAGGCGCGCAGGCGCGCCGGGCGGATCCTCTCGGCGCTCGCCACCAGCCAGGTGTTCGTGTCGTCCACCGGGTCGCGCATCACCTGCGGGAAGACGGCTCGCATGGTGGCCGAGAGAACTCGTTCGAGGCCGCTCGATCCCGCGGGGTGCCCGACGTTGAGCAGCGCGGTGCCGTTGGCCGTGAGCCGGCGCTGCACTTCCTCGAAGAACTCCCTCGTTGTGAGGTAGAAGGGGATGTAGGGCTGGCGGTAGGCGTCGATGATGATCGCGTCGTAACGGGGCCCGGGTCGGCGCAGGAAGGGTCGCGCGTCGGCGGTGATCGTCCGGAAGTGCGGCCCACGGAGGTCGAAGTAGCGGCGGCCGATCCGCGTGAGCTCACCGTCGAGCTCGACGGCGTCGACGCGGCTGGCAGGGAAGAAGTGTCCGTAGGCGCGGGCCGTCGTGCCGGCGGCATTGCCGAGGACGGCCACGCGTGCCGGCGCGCCCGCCCGCGTGGCGAAGGGCAGAACGAGCGGGTCGTCCCAGTAGTCGCCAGTCAGGTACGAGCCAGGGCGCAGCAGCGAGTGGACGACCTGTCCTTCGTTGAGCTCGAGACGGCGCTCGCCGTCGGAGCGCTGCACCACGCGCGCGTACTGGTAGGGCGTCTCGGCCTCGTAGAGGACCCGCTCCGACGGCGCGGTCTTGACCGTCCCGGGCGGCAGCGCGATCAGCCCGACCAGACCGACCGGGATCAGCACGAAGCGCCGGCTCACGCCGGGCAGGGCGACGAGGGCAAGCGCGAGGGCGAACGCGAGGAAGGTGCGCCGCGTCCCGAGCAGCGGGATCAGCAACAGCGCCGAGAGAAAGGTGCCGGTGAGCGAGCCGACCGTCGAGATCGCGTACAGGCGCCCGCTGACGCGACCCGACTCCTCGACCGCGCGGACGGATAGGCGCACGGCGAACGGCGCAACCGCCCCGAGCAGCAGGACGGGGACCGCCACGAGGGCGAGCACCCCGATCAGAGACCCCAGGAAGGCGCCGACCGAGAGCGAGTCGAAGGCACTCACGGCGGTCCCGAGGAAGGGTCGCGCCGCGAACGGGACGCCCGCCAGCAGCACCGCGGCCGCGAGCACCAGGGCGCAGAGGCCGTCCATGGTCGGCCGGCGGTCGGCCAGCCGCCCCCCCAACGCGTAGCCGATCGACAGGGCAACGAGCACGGTGGCGATCGTGTTGGCCCACACGATCGTCGAGGCGCCGAAGTACGGACCCAGCAGCCGAGCGGCGGCGATCTCCGCGCCCAGGCTGGACGCGCCAACCACAAACACGATCACGGGCAGCGCTCTGATCGACCCGGTACCGGAGCGAGAACCTTGGGGCCGGGCGACAGCCCGCGTCGCCCGGGCGGGGGCCTTACCGTCGATCGACGCCGGGGTGGCGTCCTCCACGATCCCGTCGGGTGGATCTCGCGCGCTCATCCGAAGATGCCCGTCTGCCGGAGCGCGCTGAGCGTGGGCTGCACGACTGCATGAAGCACGAGGCTCTTCTAGTACCCGAAGACCTTCAAACGGCCACCGCCACCAGGCGGGTCCGTTTGGACCCTCGCCCCCGGGCGTGGCCTAGAGAGCCGGCGGACTCGAAGCTCTCTAGCTGCCGGCGGTCAATCCGTCGGCTCACGCCACATCGGCCAGATCGGCGGCCCGCCCTCGGGCGCGAACTCGCTAGTGGCGGCAAAGCCGTGTCGCCCGCAAAGCCGCTTGTTGCGGGGGCTGGTGGCATCGAGATAGGCGCGAGCGCCCTCGTGGTCACAGCGCTGGAGCACGTGGTCGAGCATCGCTGAGCCGATCCCGCGCCCCTGACGCTCGGGCTCCACGCCGAGGAACTGCAGGTAGTGGTACGAGCCAACCGGATGACGCTCCTCGAACAGCTGAGCGATCGCGACGAAGCGCTCCTCCGCTCCCGCGGCCTGCGCGAGCCGCTCGTTGAACGCCGGGAACGTCCAGCGGAACACCGGATCGTCGAAGAACGCCCGAGCCAGGGTGTTCGCGATTCCCGAGACGTCGCCCTCGCTCGCCTTGCGGATCTCGTGGTGAACCGACGCCGGTGAAGTTAGTTACGGCCATGTGGTCAGCCCTCCGGGTGGACAGCCGGTCGCAGGCTCTGGTTGCCGTGGAACACGTTGGTGGGGTCCCACCTGGCCTTCAGCTGGGAGAGGCGGTCGTAGGCGCCGTCGGCGAACCCCGCCCGGATGCGCTCGCCCCCCTCGTCGCCTACGAAGTTGAGGTAGATCTCCCCGGTGGCGTACGGCCGCAGGTCCTCCCGGTAGGCGCGGCCTAGCTCCATCATGCGCTGGTCGTCCGCTGGGTCCTCCCACAGCAGCAGCGGATGCACGACGAAGGCCGCGTCGCGGCCGGCCAGCGGCGAGCTCTCGGCCGTCACGCGGGCGACCGCGCCGCCCCAGGGGACGATGAAGAGCTGCGATGGACCGCTGGGGATCTGCTCAGACCGCGAGGCGATCGCCTCGATCGCCGCGTCCGAGAGGTCGGCGACGTTCTCCGCGGTCCAGTAGTTGCGGTAGCCGGGCGGATCGTCCAGGGAGCGCTGGAAGTCGGGGTACGCCGTCGGCGCGAAGAAGTCAGCCGTGGGCGGTCCGAACGCGCGGATCTCGCGCAGCGCCTGCTCGCCGGCGGCAGGCGCCCCCGCGTACATGCCGGCGACCATCACCGCCTGCTTGCCGTGAAGCTCTTCGGGAACATCTGGCTCGGCCGGCGCGGTGACGTACGCGAAGGCGAGCCCGAGCTCCTCGGGGGCGTCGAGCATGACGTCGCGGAACAGGCGCAGGAGCTCGCGCCCGCGCTCGGCCGGGTGCAGGACGAGGCCGGCCAAGACTTCGCGACTGAGCCGGTGGAGGCGGAGCTCGAACGCGGTGACGACGCCGAAGTTGCCGCCGCCGCCCCGCAGCGCCCAGAGCAGATCGGGGTTCTCGTCCTCGGAGGCCCGTACCAGCTCGCCGCGCGCGGTGACGAGCTCCGCACCCGACAGGTTGTCGCAGGCCAGGCCGTGCGCCCGCTCGAGCCAGCCGGAGCCGCCGCCGAGCGTGAGCCCGCCCACTCCAGTGGTCGAAACCCGGCCACCGGTCGTGGCCAGGCCGTGGGCCTGGGTGGCGCGGTCGACGTCGGCCCACGTCGCGCCGCCGCCGACCCGGGCGACGCGATGTTCCGGGTCGACGTCGACGTCGCGCATCCCACGCAGGTCGAGCACGAGGCCGTCGTCGCGAAGGGAGCTGCCGGTGACCGAGTGGCCGCCGGCCCGGAGCGCCACTTCCAGACCGTGCTCCCGGGCGAACGCGAGCGAGGCGATCACGTCGTCGGGGGCGGCGCAGCGAGCCACGAGCCGCGGCCGACGTGTGATCATCGAGTTGAAGAGGGTGCACGCCTCCGCGTACTCCGGATCGCCCGGCGCGTACAGCCCCCCGCGCAGCCGGAACCGCAGCTCCTGCTCTGGTGTCGCAGTCCTCGTGGTCACCGACGCGAGCCTGCGGGCCGGATGTTCTGATTTAGCCGGAAGCGGTTGTCCGGGTCGTAGGCGGCCTTGATCCGTGCCAGACGTTCGTGGTTGGCGCCGTAGCTGGCGCGCACGGCGACGTCGCCCTCTTCGAGCAGGCCGGAGAAGTTGAAGTAGGTCTTGCCGTCCGAGAACGGCAGCGCCGCGTCCCAGAATGCGCGCGTGTAGGTCACGTTGACCTCGTCATCGGCTGGGGCGTACCAGCTCGAGTCGATGCTCAGCATCCAGTCCGACCTGCGGTCGCCGAACGCGGTCTCCTCGGCGCCGACCCGGGCCATCGCGCCCCCGCAGTGGCGGATGATGACGAGCGTGTCGTTCGACGGACGACGCCCCGACCAGTCGACGGTCAGGTCGATCACGGCGTCGGACACGCCGTCCAGATAGAGCGCCTTCCAGTAGCGGCGCGCGCCCGCCGGGAAGAACGGGTCCAGGAAGCGCTGGAAGTCGAGGTACTCCACGCGCCCGCTCATGTCGAGCAGAGGGGTCGTGAGCTCACGCAGGCCCCGCACGGCGCGCTCGCCTTCGGCCGGGTCGCCCGCCCACATGCCGGCCAGGCCCACGTAGGGGAGGCCGCGCAGCTGCTCGGGCAGCTCGTCGTCGACTGGCAGCGACCAGATCAGGCCCGCGGTCGACAGCTCGTCCGGCGCGTCCGCGACCGCGTCGCGCCACTCGGCGAGCACACGCGCGGCCTGGTCGACCGGATAGGCGACGTTCAGCGCGAACACCTCGGGCCCGATCTCGTGCAGGCGCAGCTCGAACGAAGTGACCACGCCGAAGTTGCCGCCGCCGCCGCGCAGCGCCCAGTGCAGGTCGGCGTTCTCGCCGGTGCTGGCGTGGACGCGGCGGCCGTCGGCGAGCACGACCTCGGCAGCGACGAGGTTGTCGACCGTCATACCGTCGCGCCGGCGCTGGTGGGAGACGCCGCCGCTGAGGGCGAGGCCGGCCACACCCGTTTCGGACACCACCCCACCGGGGGTCGCGAGGCCCAGCGGCGCGGTGACCCGATCGACGTCGGCCCAAGTCGCGCCTCCTTCGACGCGCACGGTCCGGCCCTCCGGGTCGACGTGCACGCCGCGCATCGCCGACAGGTCGACGACCAGGCCGTCGTCGACGACGGCCGTGCCGGCGACGTTGTGCCCACCGCCGCGCACGGCCAGGGGCAGCCCGTGCTCCGCGGCGAACCGGACCGCGCTGGCGACGTCTTCGGCGTCGGCGCACCGCGCGATTACCGCCGGGCGCTTGTCGATCATCCGGTTCCACACCCGGCGGGCGGTCTCGTACTCCGGGTGATCGGCCGCGATGACCTCGCCGGCCAGCTGCTCGGCGAGCGCGGCGGCCAGATGCTTTGGCGTGGGCTCGATCGTCGCGGCATGCTCGGTGCGTTCGTTCATGCCGGCGAAGCTAGGCGCGGCCGGTCCCCCCGGCATCGCCCATACCGGCCAACCGGCGAAGATGGCCGGAACCGGCTAGACGAGCTCGGCGAGCGAGAGCGGGAGCGGCGCCAGCGAGAGCAGGCCCGCCCGAGCCGCGTACCCGACCGCCGCGGCCCGCGAAGGCAGGCGGAGCTTCGTCCGCACGTTCGCCACGTGCCGGTGCACGGTGTGCGGGCTGAGGACCAAGCGATCGGCGATCTCGGCGTCGCTCAGCCCCTGGGCCACGAGTCCGAGGACCTCGCGCTCGCGCGCAGTCAGCTCGCCGACTCCGCTCGCCTCTCGCTCGCGCGCGTCGATCCGTGCGACGTCACGCGCCGCGCCCAGCTTCGCAAAGGCCTCGCGGGCGGCCTGCGCCTCGGCGTCGGCGGCGTCGGGACGTCCGAGCGACGCGAGGGTCCGCGCGAGCGCGAGCCGTGCTAGCGCCGCCTCGTAGGGCGCCGCAGACTCCCCAAACAAGTCGAGCGCATCCTCGAGGGCGCGGCGCGCCTCCTCGTGGTCGCCCATGTGGTCCGAGAGCTCGCCCGCCACCAGCCGGGCTCGGCCACGAAGGTACGGCGTGCCGAGCTGCTCTGCGATGCCCTCGAGCTCGCCCCGCGCGCCAGTGGCCGCCTCGAGCTCGTCGAGCTCGACCCGTGCTCGGGCCAACAGCTCGAGAGGGGGGACCCGTTCGATCGGCGGAGCCCGTCCTATCCGGCGGAGGATCCGATCGGCCATGTCGGCCGCCGCCCGGGGGTCACCTGCCTCCAGGGCAAGGGTGCCCAGCCCCACGAGAGCGGCGCGGTGTGGACGGGCCCTCTCGAAGAGCGCCCGTGCCTCGTCCGTGCGGCCCTGACGGGCGCGCAGCTCACCCAGGCGCGCAAGGCCGTCGGGTGCCATGCCGGGCCTCATGGCCTCCAGATCTGCGAGAGCCGCGAGCAGTTCGGCCTCGGCGGCGGGCCACTCGCCCCTGCGGGCCAGGACGTGTCCGTACGCGCTGCGGCAGACGCCGATCAGGTGGCGGCCGTTGAGGCGCTCGCCGATCGACCGCATCGCGTCGCACCACTGGGAGACGCGGGCGAAGTCGCCTACGCGTTCGCAGACGGCGATCATGATGCACAGGGCCCACGCGGGCGAGATGGGCAGCTCGAAGTCCTCGCCGGCGGCGACGGCCGCGGCCTGGTCGAGATGGCGCATCCCCTCACCGACGCGCCCGTAGGCGACCAGCGCCGCCCCCTCGATGGCGATCCCGAGCGTCTCCAGGTCGGCGACTCCACGCTCCGCTCCCAGAGCCGCGGCCTCGCTGCCGCGGCGCAGCGCGGTCTCGAGGTCCGCGTCGACCTCGAGGGCGTAGTAGCCCTCGATGACCAGCAGCCAGCCGTACTCGGAGGACGGGGGACGGCCGTCGAGCAGCGCTCGGGCACGCTCGATCCAGCCCGAAGCCACCGCCTCGTCGCCGCGGAAATGCAGGAAGTCATTGGCGAGCCAGCCCGCGACTCGGGCCGCGCTGTGGACGTCGCCCGCGCTGCGGTACGCTCGGAACGCCTGCTCTCGCGCCGCTAGCGAGGCATCGGTGTCGCCGAGCCAAGAGGTGGCCCAGCTCAGCCCCTCCCAGGCCTCGGCTGACTCCTCGCGTGCGAGCGAGGACTCGAACGACCGACGTGCGTCGCTCCAGGCGGAGGCCGCGAGCGCGGCGTTCCCCGCGGCGACGAGATCGTCGACCTGCTTACGCTCGTAGGTCATCCAAGCCCACGGTGAGTCTAAGGCTTGGGGGACCCCCCCCTCCTCAGCTGGCTTCGCTCGAGGCATCCCCAGTCGCGTCCCGGCAGCGCGCGGCGGGGGTGGCGGTGGGGCGGCCGGAGCACTTCCCCCGACCGCCCCCCACCGCTACTGGAAGGGTGCCGGCGGGCTGCCGCCCGGACCAGCGCCCAAGCCGTTGTCCACCGCGGTGGCGTTGAACTGCTTGTCGACCTTGACCGTCACGATGCTTCCATCCGACTTCCGCAGATGAGCTTCGTAGGGAGATCCCTGCGCGTCGGTCTCGACGCGCAGAACGGTGGCGCCCGGCACCTTGTCGAGCGCCGCGTTCCTCACCCTGCCGGCCGTCGCTCCGCGGAGCGCCCTCTCACCCGGGTAGGACGGCGGGAGTCGTCCGGCGCGCGGTGCCGGCGGAACATGGTTCGACGCATTATCCGTCCTGGCCGTGTTGCCACTGCCGCTCGAG
>DASQXU010000012.1:0-11141 GCA_035639555.1 Thermoleophilaceae bacterium | reverse complement strand
GTGGTTGCCGATCTCCTCTCCCGCCCTGAGCTCGGCGCGGGCCTCCCGGCGGAACGGGCCGACCTGCTGGCCGATCAGGAAGAAGGTCGCCGGCACCCTGAAGCGGCGGAGGATGCGGAGGACGCGGTGGGTGTAGGGGCTGGGGCCGTCGTCGAAGGTCAGCGCCACCGTCCGGTGCCGGCGGCTACCGCGGGTGCGAAATGGCGCCCCATGCCGGGTGCAGCCGATCAGCTTCGGTCGGCGGACGCGGAGCGCCGCGAGCCCGGAGCGCGGGATCGAGGAATCGCAGCTCGGCGAGGGGCCTCCGGGCCGCGGGCAGCCGGTACGGGGCGATGAGAAGGCGCGCCAGCGCAGGTCGCCCGCGCCGATGTGGGCGTCGGCCAGGGCGAACGTCGCCCGCAATGACGAGGCGTCGTGTCGGCTCACCCGCGCGGCCAGGGGAGCGGAGCGCAGCACGGCCCCGTTCCTCCCGAGCGGCTCGTATCGGAGCTGGAGGCGGCGGCGCCCGGTCGCGCAGATCCGCGCGACGCCGCGGCGAGCGTGCAGCTCGAGGCAGAGCGAGCCGTCGCTGAGGTCGCTCGGGGACCAGCTCTGCGAGGTCCGAAGCCCGACGACGAGCTCCGGCCCGGCCTGGCGGAGGTCGGCTCGGACCAGATCGAGCGAGGTGAGGCGTGCCGGCGCCACCGCGGGCGCGGCGGCGAGCCCGGCGAGGGACGCGAGCGCGGTCGGCGCGAGGAGTCGAGGGCCGGAAAGCAAGGGTGCGGCACGACTCTCTCCTGATTCGGCGAGAACGTCAAGCCCGCGCGACCCCCTGGGACGCCGGTTCCGATCGGCCCTGGCCGGGTACCTCGGTAGGTGGCACACGAGGAGGGCGATCGAGATGGCAGTAGCGACACGCGAGCAGGAAGTCGTCGAGAAGGTTCCGAAGCAGCTCTACATCGGAGGCGAGTGGCGCGACGCGAGCGAGGGGCGGACCCTCGAGGTCGAGGACCCGGCGACCGAGGAGGCGCTGTGTGAGGTCGCCGACGCCACCCCCGACGACGCCATGGCCGCCCTCGACGCCGCGGTGGAGAGGCAGGCCGAGTGGCGCGAGTCGAGCCCGAACGAGCGCTCGCAGATCCTCTGGAAGGCGTTCGAGGCGCTGAACGAGCGGGCCGACGAGCTAGCCCTGCTGATGACGCTCGAGATGGGCAAGACGGTCGCCGAGTCGAAGGCGGAGATCGTCTACGCCGCCGAGTTCTTCCGCTGGTTCTCCGGCGAGCCCCTCCGGCTCGACGGCTACTACAAGGCGGCGGGCACCGGCGCCGGCCGCGTCCTCGTGATGCGCCAGCCGGTGGGGCCGTGCCTGATGATCACGCCCTGGAACTTCCCCATGGCGATGGGCACCCGGAAGATCGGCCCCGCCATCGCCGCCGGCTGCACCATGGTCATGAAGCCGGCACAGCAGACGCCGCTCTCGATGCTGGCCCTCGCCCAGATCCTCGAGCAGTGCGGGCTCCCGGGCGGCGTGCTGAACGTGGTCACGGCGTCGTCGGCCAGCGCGACCACCGGTCCGCTCATCGACGACCCACGCCTCCGCAAGCTCACCTTCACGGGGTCGACCGCGGTCGGGGCCAAGCTGATGGAGCAGGCGTCGAAGAACATCCTCAAAGTCTCGATGGAGCTCGGGGGCAATGCTCCGTTCCTGATCTTCGATGACGCCGACCTCGACGCGGCGATCGAGGGCGCGATGCTCGCCAAGATGCGCAACATCGGTGAGGCCTGCACGGCGGCCAACCGCTTCCACGTGGCGGACGCGGTGGCCGAGCGGTTCGCCGACAAGCTGGCCGAGCGCATGGGAGCGATGAAGCTCGGGCGCGGCACCGAGGACGACGTGGACGTCGGCCCGCTGATCGACGACGACCAGCGCTCGAAGGTCGCCGAGCTCGTGGAGGACGCGGTCGGCAAGGGCGCGAAGGCCGTGGTCGGCGGCCAGAAGGCGGACGGCCGGGGTTACTTCTACGAGCCCACGGTGCTCGCAGAGGTGCCCTCGAACGCCCGCCTGCTCAAGGAGGAGATCTTCGGCCCGGTCGCCCCCGTCGCCTCGTTCGACTCGGAGGAGGCCGCGGTCGCGGCGGCAAACGACACCGAGTACGGCCTGGTGGCCTACGTCTACACGCGCGACATCAAGCGCGCCCTGCGCGTGTGCGAGGGCCTCGAGACCGGCATGGTCGGGCTGAACCAGGGCATGGTCTCGAACGCCGGCGCGCCGTTCGGCGGCGTGAAGCAGTCGGGCGTCGGCCGCGAGGGCGGCAACGAGGGGATCGAGGAGTACCTCGAGACCAAATATGTGGCTGTGAACCTCTGAGGGCGTGGGCGGTAGCCGGGCAGGCGAGCCACCGGCAACGACGCCGCCCCGGTTGCTCGACAGCGTCGCCAAATCGGCGCTGTAGGCTCGCCCGGTGCCCGTCGCCACGGCGCAGTCGGTGCGAGGGCCCATGTCGCGAGCATCCTCATGCTCGAGTTCGACGCCTACGAGACCCGGCGCCGGCTGACCGGGGACGACACGGCTCGACCAGCCGGCACGGGGGGACGTTCTGGGTGCTCTGAGCAGCGTTCGCCAGAGCACGCTGCAGTCGATTGCGCCAACCTGCGCCGAGGTGATCTTCCTGGTCCGGTCCCATCGGCGTACGCCGTGAGCGGCGATACGGGCCCACCGCTGCCCGGGACCGAGAAGCCGCGGCGCTTCCGTCCCCGATTCCACTACGAGCTCATCGCCTGCGGGCTCCGTGGTCACGAGCTGATCGGCACCGACGCCGCGGAGATCCAGCCGGAGGACGCGCTCGTCGTTCGCGACGGGGGCGAGGGGCTGCGGTGGCACCGGTGCCTGCGCTGCGATAGCTGGATCCCCCTCCGACCCCCGACCCGGCCCGCGCGTCGGCACCCGCCCGACCGCGCGGAGATCGAGCTGCCGCTGCGCGGCCGACCGCTCCGCGACAAGTTCGTCCTGCGGCTCATCGCGGTCGACCGGGGGCTGCATTTCGTCGTTCTACTCGCCCTCGCGGTGCTTATCTTCGTGGTCGCCGCCCACCAGACGACCCTGCGCCACGACTTCTACCGCGTCATCGCCGACTTCCAAGGTGGCCTCGGAGGGCCAACGCACTCGAAGGGCGGCTTGGTGCACGAGCTCGAGAAGGTGCTCTCGCTCCAGACCGGTCGGCTGAAGCTCGTCGGGGCGGTCGTCCTCGCCTACGCCGTGCTCGAGGGGCTCGAAGCCGTCGGACTGTGGCTGCAGAGGCGCTGGGCCGAGTACCTGACCTTCGTCGCGACCACCGCCCTGCTGCCGCTCGAGATCTATGAGCTCACCCTCCGGGTCTCGGTCTTCAAGGTCATCGCCCTGGTCGTCAACGTCGCGGTGGTGATCTACCTGCTGCTCGCCAAGCGGCTGTTCGGGTTGCGGGGCGGCGCCGCCGCCGATGAGCTGCTCCGCGAGCGGGACGTCGGGTGGGAGGCGCTGGAGCGAAGCGCGCCCGTGGCTGGGGCCGTCCCGTAGCGAGGGCGGGCGGCTAGCTGCGCGGGTGGGCGACCCCGGTGGCCACGTTGCGCCCGCGCAGGACCGCGGAGTCCGTCACGCTCCAGGCCGCCCGCTCGACCTCGCCCGCCCTCGCCAGCGCCGCGTCGGACGCGAGCACCCGCTCGGGCCGGTGCTTCGCCAGCTCTGCGAGCCGCGCCGCCTCGTTCACCGGGTCGCCGATGACCGTGTGCTCGAAGCGGTGCTCCGCTCCGACGTTGCCGGCGACCGCGATCCCGGCGGAGATGCCGACCCCGAAGTCGATCTCGGGCACGTCGCCCGAAAGCCTCGCGGCCAGGGCTCGGGCCGCACGGAGCGCGTCGCCGGCCGGATCCTCGCGCGCGACCGGGGCACCGAACACGCAGAGGGCGGCGTCGCCCTCGAACTTGTTGACGAGCCCGCCCTTCGCCTCCACGACCTCGACCACCACCCGGAAGAAGCGGTTGAGGAGACGGACGACCTCGGTCGGCGGCATGGCCAGGGCCATCGAGGTCGAGCCAACCAGGTCCACGAACAGCGCCCCGATCTCGCGCTCCTCGCCTCCGAGGCGAGTGCCGTCGCGGAGCCCGGCCCGGGCCACCTCCTCGCCGACCTGCCGACCGAAGAGCTCGCGGATCCGCTCGCGCTCGCGCAACCCGTCGGCCATCCGGTTGAAGCCGTCCTGAAGGAGCCCGATCTCACCGCCGTCGTCGACCTCGACCTCGGCGTCGAGATCCCCACGCTCGATCCGCTCGAGGCCCTCGCGGACCGTGGTGATCGGGTGGGCGATGGCCTTCGCGGCGAAGAGCGTGATGGCGAGCCCGACCACGGAGGCCACCGCGCCTAGGAACAGCGCGGCGGCGCCGACGTACCGGGTGTCGACTCCGGACTTGGCTACCCCCACGGTCCCGACCACCAGCACGCCAAGGAGCGGCACTCCGGTGCCTAGCATCCAGGCGAAGGTCAACCGCCCGCCGACCCCAGGGGCCACGGTCTCGTCGGCCGGCCGGGCGGCGAGCGTGCGCGCGGTGATGGGCCGCAGGACGCGCTCGGAGATCAGATAGACGAGCGCGCAGGTGGTCTCGCCGCCGAGCCAGATGGTGGCCGCCACCACTCCCGCCAACCCCCACGAGTAGGTGATCGCGTTCAGTACCAGGAAGAGGAGTCCGCCGACGATCCACCCGGCCGCGGTGAGCTTCACCCCGTTCACGGCGAGGCCGAGGGTGAGCCGGTGCTCGCGCTCGTCGGGCGTTCGCCCCTCGACGAGCCACCGCAGCGTCTTGCTGAAGTGCCGGTTGGCCGAGGCGGAGATCAGGGACCCCGCGACGACGAGGTACGCGGCCATTAGCGGCCCGTTGCGGAGCGCGAGCTCCCCCTGCTGGTCGGGGTCGAGGAAGATCGGGATCAGGAAGGCGACCGACCCGAAGACGACGAAGGCTCCCACTGCGTTGGCCAGCCAGGCGAACCGCGAGAGGCGTACCTGGGTCTGCCGCACGAGCCTCGCGCCCGGGCGGTTCGCTGCGCCGTCGCGCGTCACGATCGCCGCTCCGCCCGGCTAGGCGATCCTCGGGGCTCAGCCCTTCGGCTCGACCCCGCGCGCCATCGCGCGGAGGTCGAGCGCCCGATCGAGGGTCTCCTCGTCAACTCCCTTCTCCACGGCGACCTCGCGAATCGTGCGCCGTGAGGCCACCGCCTCCTTGACGATCTCGGTGGCCCGGTCGTAGCCGATGTAGGGGTTGAGGGCAGTGGCGATCGCCGGGGTCGACTCGGCGTGGCGGCGGAGGACCTCCTCGTTCGCCTCGATCCCGTCCACGCACCTCTCGGCGAGCAGCTCGCAGCCGGCGGAGAGGATGCGGATCGACTCGAACAGGTTGCGCGCGATGACCGGCACCCGGACGTTGAGCTCGAAGTTGCCCTGACTCCCGGCCATGGCGATCGCCGCGTCGTTCCCGATCACCTGGGCGCCGATCTGCAGGACGACCTCGGGGATGACCGGGTTGACCTTGCCCGGCATGATCGAGGAGCCCTTCTGGAGCTCGGGCAGCGTGAGCTCGGCGAGGCCGGCCCGGGGGCCGGAGCCCATCAGCACGAGGTCGTTCGCGATCTTGGTGAGCGAGACGGCGACCACGCGGAGCGCGCCCGAGAGCTCGACGAGGCCATCGCGGTTGGCCTGTGCCTCGAAGCGGTCGTCGGGGCCCTCGGCGAGGATGCCGGTGGCCTCGGCGAGCCCCCGCCGCACCCGCTCCGCGAACTCGGGGTGCGTGTTGAGGCCGGTGCCGGTTGCGGTGCCGCCCAGCGGGATCTGCCGCGCGCGCCGCAGCGCATCGGACACCCGCTCGCGGCCCAGCCGGGCCTGCGCGGCGTAGCCCCCGAACTCCTGACCGAGCGTCACCGGGACCGCGTCCATCATGTGGGTGCGCCCGGCCTTGACCAGATCGGTGAACTCGTCGGCCTTGCGCTCGAGCGAGCCGGCCAGGCGCTCGAGCCCGGGCAGCAGCCGGTCCTGGACCTCGGCCACCGCGGCCAGGTGCACTGCGGAGGGGAAGACGTCGTTCGAGGACTGGCCCATGTTCACGTGATCGTTGGCGTGGGCGTCATCGCCGGCCAGGTTGGCGATCACCTCGTTGGCGTTCATATTCGACGAGGTCCCGGAGCCGGTCTGGAAGATGTCGATCGGGAACTGGTCGTCGTGCTCGCCCTCCGCGACCTCGTCGCCGGCTCGGGCGATCCGCTCGGCCAGCTCGGGGTCGAGCAGCCCGAGCTCGGCATTTACCCGCGCCGCGGTCGCCTTGATGCGGCCGAGCCAGTGGACGACCGGCGCCGGGATGCGCTCCCCGGAGACCTTGAAGTTCTCGATCGCCTTGCTCGTCTCGGCTCCCCAGAGCTCCTGCCGTACGGCCATCGGCCTCCTTCCGTCGTCGGTTCTTCTGAGGCTACCCGCTCAGCCCTGGCGCCTCCCGGCGCGCTCCCCTCGGCGAAGCGCCGGCGAGTCGACGCCATAGGCCTCCTGGTCGAGCCGGCGCACGAGCTCGGCGTGGAGCCCCTGGGTCCGGGCGCCGCCCCGGTGCGCGGCGCCGATCAGGTAGCCGAGGCTCACGGCCGCCCGCCCGCCCGGACGGCGCCGGGCGGCGTCCCCCAGCTCGCTGGCGGCGCCGACCAGGATCGAGCCGACGAGCTCGACGTCCTCGGCGCTGCTCCCGTGGGTGAGGCAGTGGGAGATGGGAACCCCGCGGATGCGGACGGGGCGGGGCGCTCGGTCGAGCGCGCGGATCACACTCGCGGAGTCGGTGCGACAGGCCGCGGGCAGCCGCTCGTCGTCTCCGCTGCAACCGGCGACCGCCACCGCGCACGCGGCGACGGCAAGGAGCTTCTCCGCCGCGGGCACCGGCCGATCGTAGCCGGCTGCGTGCGAGCCGAAGCCGGGTCGTCCCCCGCCGGATCGGCGTCCGCGGGCCTGCCTAGGATCGCCGCGCATGACGCGTCTTCGGATCGGCGATCCGCTCGCCCACCGCGCCCTCCACGCGCTGCTCCGGGCCGAGGCATCCGTGCGGAGAGGGCTGGCCTCCGAGCTCGAGCGCGCCGGCCTCTCGGCCGCGGGGTTCTCCACGCTCGTCGTCCTCACCACGGCCGGTGGGTCGCTCGAGCTGCGGGTGCTGCGCCGTCGGCTCGGCTGGAGCAAGGCCAACGCCAGCGAGGTCACCGGCACGCTCGAGGCGCGCGGCCTGGCGCGCCGCGGCCGGCTTCCCCACGACCGCCGCGCGGCGGTCGTTGAGCTGACCCCGGCCGGGCGGGAGCTCGTGGAGCGCCTCTTCCCGGGTCACTCGGCCCGGGTCAGCCGTGCGTTCGGTGCGCTGGACGACAGCGAGAAGCGCTCGCTCACCGAGCTGTGCCGCAAGCTGGTGGCGTAGCGGGCGGGGAGGGTCGGGCGCCCGCGAGTCCGGTCGGGATGGGCGGAGGACTTGTGCCGCGCCGATCACCTCCGGGAGAATCGTGCTGCCTGAAAGCCTCCGCCGTGATCGAGTTCAGCGTTCCCGTCGAGATCGACCGTTCGGTGGGCGAGGTGTTCGCCTACGTCACCGATCCGGCGAAGCTGCCCACGTGGCAGACGAACACGGTCTCGGTCACCCAGGAGACCAGCGGTCCGCTCGGCGTCGGAACCCGCCTGCGTGAGGTCCACCGCGCCCCTGGCGGCCGGGATCTCGTATCCCTCGTCGAGGTCGCGCAGTTCGAGCCCGGGCGGTGCTTTGCGCTGCGCATCCTCGAGGGCCCGCTCCCGATCGATGCCCGTTTCGCGTTCACGCCGACCGAGCGCGGCACGCGGGTCGAGCTCCTCGGCAGGGGACAGCTCCCCGGCGTCCTCCGACTGGGGCAGCCGCTGATGAAGCCCATCCTGCGACGGCAGTTCACACGCGACTTAGCCAGGCTCAAGCGCGCACTCGAGGAGTCTCCCGCGCCGCCGTCCGGGCGGGAGAGCGGAGCCGCGGTCGGCCACGAGGACGCGGCGGATGCTCCATAGAATCGGCGTCCGTGCCCCGTTATGAGCCCGTAGATCCGAACCAGTCGTTTCCCGCCCTCGAGGAGCGCGTCCTCGAGCGCTGGCGGGAGCGTGACGTCTTCCACGAGTCCGTCCGCCGCCGCGCCGGCGCTCCGCCCTTCGTCTTCTACGAGGGGCCTCCCACCGCGAACGGACCGCCGGGCTCCCACCACGTTCTCTCGCGGGTGTTCAAGGACGTCTTTCCCCGCTACAAGACGATGAGGGGCCACCTGGTCCACCGAAAGGCCGGCTGGGACTGCCACGGGCTCCCGGTCGAGCTCGAGATCGAGCGGGAACTCGGAATCTCCTCCAAGGAGGACATCGAGCGCTACGGGGTCGCGGAGTTCAACGCCCGCTGTCGCGAGTCCGTCCTGCGCTACGTCGACGAGTGGAACCGGCTGACCGAGCGAATCGCCTTCTGGATCGACACCGACGACGCCTACTTCACGCTGGACAACGACTACATCGAGTCGGTCTGGTGGTCGCTCAAGCAGGTCTATGACAAGGGGCTGCTGACCGAGGGCTACAAGGTCGTGCCCTACTGCACGCGTTGCGGGACGGCGCTGTCCTCGCACGAGGTCGCGCTCGGCTACCGGGACGTCGTCGACCCCTCGATCTACGTCCGCTTCCCGATCCGCGGCGAGGCGGGGGTCTCGCTGCTCGCCTGGACGACCATGCCGTGGACGCTCGTGCCCCACGCGGCGATCGCGGTCGACCCCGAGGCCACCTACGCCCGCGTGCGGGCAGGCGACGAGGTCCTGATCGTCGCTGAGGCGCTGGTTTCGCGCGTGTTCGGCGAGCAAGCCGAGGTCGTCGAGCGGATGCCCGGCTCCGAGCTGCTCGGGATCTCCTACGAGCCGCCCTTCCCCTACATCACGGACTACGGGCCGCGCGGACACACCGTGCTCCCCGGCGACTTCGTCTCCCTCGAGGAGGGGACTGGGGTCGTGCACACCGGCGCCGCCTTCGGGGAGGACGACTTCCGGCTGGCCCGGGACAACGGCCTCACGATCCACAACCCGGTACGCCCGGATGGCACCTTCGACGAGCGCGCCGGGCCGTTCGCCGGCATGTACGTGCGGGAGGCCGACGCCCGCATCATCGAGGCCCTCCGCGAGTCCGGACGGCTCTTCCGCGCCGAGACGTACGAACACGCATACCCCCATTGCTGGCGCTGCGATACCCCCCTCATCTACTACGCGAAGTCGAACTGGTACGTGCGGACCACCGAGGTCCGGGAGCGCCTGCTCGCCTCGAACGAGGAGGTCACCTGGTACCCGGACCACATCAAGCACGGGCGGTTCGGCAAGTGGCTCGAGAACAACGTCGACTGGGCGCTCTCGCGCGAGCGCTACTGGGGCACGCCGCTGCCGATCTGGCGCTCCGAGGACGGGGAGACGGTGTGCGTCGGCTCGATGGCCGAGCTGCGGGAGCTCGGAGCCGAGCCGCCGGACGACCTGCACCGGCCGTTCATCGACGAGGTGACCTTCGAGCGCGACGGCAAGCTCTTCCGGCGTGTCCCCGACCTGATCGACGTCTGGTGGGACTCCGGCTGCATGCCGTTCGCGCAGTGGCACGCCCCGTTCCAGAACCGGGAGATCTTCGAGGAGCGCTTCCCGGCCGACTACATCTGCGAGGCGCTCGATCAGACGCGGGGCTGGTTCTACTCGCTGCTCGCGATCTCGACTCTGCTGTTCGACCGCTCTGCCTACCGAACGGTCCTCTGCCTGGGGCTGATCCTCGATCCCGAGGGCCAGAAGATGTCGAAGTCGCGCGGCAACGTGGTGGTCCCGTGGGACGTGATCGAGACCCACGGCGCCGACGCCTTCCGCTGGTACTACTTCACCTCGAAGCAGCCCTGGGACGGGTACCGCTTCTCGCTCGAGACGGTCGGCGAGTCGGTCCGCCAGTTCCTGAAGACGCTCTGGAACACCTACGGCTTCTTCGTGCTGTACGCCAACGCGGGCGGGATCGAGCCGGAGGCCGACGGCCCGCGTACCGACCTCGACCGATGGGTCCTCTCTCGCCTCCACGCGACCACCGCCACCGCGATCGAGCGGCTCGACGACTACGACACCACCGGGGCCGGGCGGGCGATCGCGGACTACGTCGAGCAGCTCTCGAACTGGTACGTGCGCCGCGCGCGGCGCCGCTTCTGGGACGGTGATCCGGCCGCCTTCGCCACGCTGCGCGAGTGCCTGGTGACGGTCGCGAAGCTGCTCGCCCCGCTCACCCCGTTCGTCTCGGACGCGATCTACGACAACCTCGACGGCTCGGAGTCGTCCGTCCACCTCTGCGACTACCCCGAGCCGGGCCAGCGCGACCGGCAGCTCGAGTGGCAGATGGACGTCGCCCGCGACGCGGTGGAGCTCGGCCGCGCGGCGCGCGCGCAGGCCGGGGTGAAGGTGCGGCAGCCGCTCGGGGAGGCGATCGTGGTGGCCCGCGACGCCGAGCGAGCGGCGATCGAGCGCTTCGAGCCCCTCGTCCTCGAGGAGCTCAACGTCAAGCGCCTGCGCTACGTCTCCGAGGCGGACGAGCTCGGACACTTCGAGCTGCGACCCAACTACCGCGCCCTCGGCCCGCGCTTCGGGAAGCAGATGCCGCAGGTCACCGCCGCCATCGACGCCCTCGACCCGGAGAACGCGGCGCGCACGCTGCGCCAGGGCGGCACGGTGGCGATCAACATCGAGGGCACCGACCACCCCCTCTCAGCCCAGGACCTACAACTCGTCCTGCGCCCGCTCGAGGGCTACCAGGTCGAGCGCTCGGGCGCCCACGCGGTCGCCCTCGACCTCACGCTGGACGACGCGCTGCGCGGCGAGGGCCTCGCGCGCGAGGTGGTGCACGCGGTGCAGGCTGCGCGCAAGTCGGCCGGACTCAGGGTCGAGGACCGCATCTCGCTCTCGCTGACCGGCGACCCGGAGCTCCTCGAGGCGGCTCGGGCCCACGAGCGCTACGTCGCCGGGGAGACCCTGGCCACCTCCCTACGCTACGACGGCTCGGACGGCGCGCGGGCCGAGATCGAGGGCCGCGAGCTGCGAATCGGCGTAGAGCGAGCCTCGTAGGGGCGTCGAGAGC
>DASQXU010000011.1:0-11563 GCA_035639555.1 Thermoleophilaceae bacterium | reverse complement strand
CCCGGCCGCTCGTGGCCCTGGCAGGCCGGTGTGGCCCGAGCCCGCGGCGGCCCCCAGCGGCATGCACAACGCTGCTTGCCTCCGCCTCGGGACGACGCACGCAGGGTTGCTCACGCCCTTCGTGAGGAACCCTGCTCACGTGCGGGATCGCCTCACGTCCGCCGGGTTAGCAGGCTTCGTGGGACCGCCCCCTGGGTCGGCCGGATGCGCGACCACGGCCGCCGCCCACGTCCGACCCCAAAGGTCGGGCATTTGGTCAAGCTTCCGTGTTTGGTCAGGGCTTCTCCACGGGTACCACCCGGCGCGGAGGAGGAGGGTTTCCTACCGAGGAGGGAAGGGATGAAACGACTCTCGCTCGCCGCCGCGTGCGTCGCCGCGGCGGCCCTAGTCGGCCCGTCCGCCGCCGCGGGCGCGGTCGACCCGCTGTCGCTCGTCAGCGGCCCGAGCCGTTCCCGCCGGGGTGCACGACCGATCCCGGCGCCCCTGGGGCCACGCTGTACGAGAACGCCGAGGTCGAGCCGTGGGTAGACCAGAACCCGGCCGACCCGAGCAACCTCATCGGGGTGTACCAGCAGGACCGGTGGTCGAACGGGGGCTCGCACGGCAACGTCACGGCGGTGTCCCGAGACGGTGGCCGGACCTGGACACGGCCCACCCCACCGCCGTTCAGCCGCTGCGCCGGCGGAAACGCGGCGAACGGCGGCGACTACGCGCGAGCGTCCGACCCGTGGGTCTCGCTCTCGCCCAACGGCGACGCGCACCAGATCGCCCTCGTGGTCGACCATCCCACCCTCGGCCCCACGGCGGTCACGGTGAGCTCGTCGCGCGACGGGGGCAGCACCTGGGGGCCGATCAAGACGCTGATCCGCGACGTGAACGGCTCCAAGTTCTTCAATGACAAGGAGTCGATCACCGCGGACCCGTTCCGCAGCGGCTTCGTGTACGCCACCTGGGACCGGCTCGCGAGCCCGACGGACCTGAATGACCCGAACGCCCCGTTCTTCGGCCCGACGTACTTCTCGCGCAGCACGGACGGTGGCCGGACGTGGTCGCCGGCCCGGAACATCTACGACCCGGGTCTCAACAGCCAAACGATCGCGAACCAGATCGTCGTCCTGCCGAGCGGCCGGTTGGTCGATGTCTTCACGCTGTTCAAGAACGGCGTGACGAGCGTCGCGACCATCTACTCGAATAACCGCGGGCGCACGTGGTCGAAGCGGGCCAGGGTTGTTGACCTGCTCGGCTCGGTCGGGGTCACCGATCCGCGCGACGGCGCCCCGGTCCGCACGGGCGACATCGTGCCCGACGTGGCCGTCGACCCACGCCCGGGCACGAACAACCTGTACCTCGTGTGGCAGGACGCGCGCTTCAACGGGTTCGAACGCGACCAGATCGCGTTCTCGCGGTCGACGAACGGCGGCCGGACCTGGTCAAGGCCCAAGCGGATCTCGAGCAACAACAGCACGCAGGCGTTCACCGCCTCGGTCGACGTGAACGGACGCGGCCAGCTGGCCGTGACCTACTACGACTTCACGTTCGACACCGCGGCGTCGATACCGCTGGAGACGGATTACTGGGCCACACGCTCGGCGGACCGCGGCCGGACGTTCACGGCGCGCGAGCGGATCACGCCGAGCTCGTTCGACATGCGCTCGGCCCCATTCGCCCGCGGTTACTTCGTGGGCGACTACGAGGGGCTCACCTCGGTGAACCGGCCGTTCAAGTCGATGTTCGTCCAGGCGAACAACGGCAACGCGGCCAACCCGACCGACGTGTTCTCGACGACTATCCGCGGCCCTATCGCGGGCGCGCGGACGGCCGGGAGCCCGAGCCGCACGCCGAGCGGCCTCTCCGTCGGCCGACACGCGGCGGGCAAGCCGTTCAACGGCAAGCGCAGGCCGTACAAGGTCACCCGCTGATCCGCCGCTAGCCATCTAGCGATCGAGCCGGGCCCCGCCCCCACGGGCGGGGCCCGGCTGTGCGCTTGCCGGGCCTATTCGCCCCACACCGTCACCAGCACGCTGCGCGCTCCGCCCCGGTCCCGGTGCTCGCAGAGGTAGATGCCCTGCCAGGTCCCGAGCCCGAGCTGGCCCTCGCGCACCGGGATGGTCAGCGAGGTGCCGGTGAGGGACGACTTCACGTGGGCGGGCATGTCGTCTGGGCCCTCGAGCGTGTGCGTCCAGTAGGGGGCGCCCTCGGGCACGACCTCGTCGAACCACGCGGCGAAGTCGCGGCGCACCCCCGGGCTCGCGTTCTCGTTCAGGGTCAGCGAGGCCGAGGTGTGCCGCAAGAACACGTTCGCGAGCCCCACGCGCAGCTCACGAAGCTCGGGGAGCGCAGCCAGGATCTCGCCGGTAACCAGGTGAAACCCGCGGGGGCGCGGGTCGAGCCTCACCTCACGCTGGAGCCACACCGCCAAACCGTAGTGCAGCCTCCGCCTGGCCCCGACGCGCCGTCGCGGGCCGGTGTGACCGGTCCAGCGATGTCGCTCCCCGGTTGGGGTTGGGTCCGGTAGATTTCCTGACCCTGTCGTGCGCGTGGTGCGACCGGCAGGGGGTCACCCCGAAACGGGGTGGCCGTTGGGGTCCGCCGGAATGCCGTCGTCCGCGCCCACCACCCCCCTTCCCGATGCAGAGGCACAACAGCCAGCGTGAGCGTCCCTTCTCGCAGCAACCCAGCCACGGCGGGGGCGACGCTCGTTGGCACGATGCTGCTCTGCGCAGGGCTGGGGGCGGGGATCGGCGCCCTGGTCGGCCTGGTCGTGCCGCTCGGCATAGCCGGCTTGCTCATTGGGCTCGTAGCGGGGTTCGCCGTTGTCCACGCACGCTTTAGGGAGCTCTGACAGGACTCCAGGGGACCGAAGCCCCGGTTCCGCGGCCGTGCGGCTCTTGCGCTATCTCGACCTGGCGCTCCTCGCGCTCGCATTTCCCGTCTTCCTGGCGGCGGGCTTCCCGCTGGTCGGCTACGCGGTGGCGGCCGCGGCCTGGATCGCCCAGCGCCTGATCCGAGTGCTGCTCGAGCGTCGCGCGGCCGCGGCGTCGCGTCCGGGCGCGATCGCCGGCCTGCTCGCGGCCAGCATGCTCGCCCGAGGGTGGCTCGTGGCGCTCGCCATCCTCCTCGTCGGGCTGCTTCACTCGCGCGCGGCAGGGCTCGCCGCGGGCGTCCTGTGCCTCGCGCTGTTCAGCGTCGAGTTCGGGGTGCGGCTCGCCCTGCGGCCGCTCGAGTCGCGCGGAGGCCGCCGGTGACGCCCCGCCGCAAGCTCCTGCTCGCCGGCATCGGACTCATCGCGGTGGCGCTCGTCCTCGCGGCGATATTCGGATCGGCCGGTCGCAACGACGAGTTCCAGCCGCAGAACGAGTTCAAGCTCGACCCCTGGGTGTCGATCAAGATCGGCTCGCTCGACCTGAGCATCAACAAGGCGGTGCTCTACCTGTTCCTGGCGTGCGCGCTCACCACGACGGCCATGGTCTACATCGCGAAGCGGATGCAGGCCCGGCCGAACCGGGTGCAGACGGCGGTCGAGGCAGCCTACGACCTGACCTACAACCAGATCTCGCGCAACAACATGAGCGCCGGCATGGCCGCCAGGTGGTTCCCGTTCGTGGCCACGCTGTTCTTCTTCATCTGGTTCTCGAACCTGCTCGGCTACCTACCGCTGCCGGTCAACACCCAGGAGAAGGTGGACATCTTCGGTGTCCACGTGCCGGCGTTCGCCATCTACGCCGCCACGGCGAACCTCTCGGTCCCGCTCGTGCTCACCCTGGTCGTCTGGTTCTCCTACCACCTGGAGGGAATCCGGGCCAAGGGCTTCGTCGGCTACCTGAAGAGCTGGATCCCGTCGGGGGTGACCGGCTTCGCCCGCATCCCGATCTTCGCCATAGAGGTGATCTCGCACCTCGTGCGGATCATCTCGCTCTCGGTGCGACTGTTCGCCAACCTGCTCGCCGGCCACCTGCTGATCCTGTTCATGGGCGGCGGCCTCGTGGTGATCCTGGGCCTGGCTGCGCTCGGCGTGTTCACCCTGCCGGTGGCGGTGGCGTTCTACATCTTCGAGGTCGTCCTGATCGCGACCCTGCAGGCCTTCATCTTCTCGGTCCTCACCGCCATCTACCTGGGAGAGGCGACGTCCGAGGGCCACTGACCGAAAGGAGCCCCGCTCAAATGGGACACATCGCAAGCACCATGCTTCACCTAGCCCAGGGGGCGTCGCCGAAGAGCATCGCCGCCATCGGGCTCGGGGTCGGCGCCGGGGTCGGAACGATCGGCCCGGGGATCGGCGTCGGCTACATCTTCGGGAAGGTGATCGAGTCGGTGACCCGCCAGCCCGAGATGCGCGAGGAGATCACGAGCATCCAGTGGCTCGGGTTCGCCCTCACCGAGGCGATCGTCTTCTACGCGTTCATCTTCGGCCTGATCGCCTTCTTCCTCGGCGGCAAATGAGCGCGCTCGGCCACACCCCGCTGCTCGCCGCCAGCAGCAGCTCGGGCAACTTCCTCGTCTCCCCGAGCGTGGGGCTGATGATCTGGACGCTGCTCGCGTTCGGCATCAGCTTCTACATCCTCAAGCGGCTCGCCTTCCCGCGGATCGCCGAGGCGCTCGACCGGCGCCGGGTGGCGATCGAGGAGTCGATCGAGTCCGCCGAACGCACCCGGCGTGAGGCCGACGAGCTGCTCGAGGAGTACCGGGCCCGGCTCCGCGAGGCCCGCGAGCAGGCGGACGAGATCGTGACCCGGGCCCGCCAGGCCGCCGACGCCCGGATCGACGACGCCAAGGGCGAGGCGCGCGAGCTTCGCGAGGAGCTGATGGCCTCGACCCGGCGCGACATCGAGAACGAGACCCGGCGGGCGCTCGACGAGATCCGGCGCGAGGTCGCCGACCTCACGGTGATGGCAACCGAGAAGGTCGCCCGCAAGGCGCTCGACGACGACGATCACCGCCGGCTGGTCGAGGAGGCCCTCCAGGAGGTCGACTTCTCCTCGATCGCGCCCGACGGGCACGGGGGCAACGGGAGGGGCTAGAGCCGGGTGGAGGAGATCGCCGAGGTCTACTCCCGCGCCCTGTTCGAGGTGGCGAAGGAGCACGACGTCGTGGACCGGATCCACGACGAGCTCGCCGAGTTCACCGAGGCGTTCCGGGACAACCGCGAGCTCCGGCTGTTCTTCTTCTCGCCGTACTTCTCCTCGGACGAGAAGAAGGAGGGGGTCCGCCGCGTCGTCGACGGCGCCGACGAGCGCCTGGTCCGCTTCCTCGAGCTCCTGGCCGAGCGCCACCGGATGCCGGTGATCTTCCGGATCAAGCGAGCCTTCGACGACCTCTGGGCCGAGGAGAAGCGGTTGCTGCCGGTGTCGGTCACGAGCGCGGTGCAGCTCGACGAGTCCCTGGTCCGCGACATCGGGGACCGGATCAGGAGGCAGACGGGTCGCGAGGTCGAGCTCGAGAGCCACGTGGACCCGGATGTGCTCGGCGGGCTCGTGCTACGGGTAGGCAACATGGTCCTGGACGCGAGCGTCAGGGGCCGCCTGGAACAGCTTCGAAAGCAGGTCGCGAGAGCGGCGTAAGGAGATCCACAGAGTGCAGATCAAGCCAGACGAGATCACCAGCATCCTCAAGCAGCGGATCGAGGGCCTCGAGGACGGGGGAGCCGACCTCTCCGAGGTCGGCACCGTGCTCTCGGTGGCGGACGGCATCTCACGTGTCCACGGCCTCGACAACTGCATGTCGATGGAGCTGCTCGAGCTGCCCCACGACGTGACCGGGCTCGCGCTGAACCTCGAGTCCGACAACGTGGGCGCGGTGCTGTTCGGCCCCTGGGACCAGATCGAGGAGGGGGACCAGGTAAAGCGCACCGGCCGCCTGCTCGAGGTGCCGGTCGGCGACGAGCTGCTCGGGCGGATCGTCGACCCGCTCGGCAACCCGCTCGACGGCAAGGGCGACGTGGGTGCGAGGGAGACCCGCCCGGCCGAGTTCAAGGCCCCCGGCGTCGTCCAGCGGCAGCCGGTCAAGGAGCCGATGCTCACCGGCATCAAGGCGATCGACGCCATGACCAATGTCGGCCGCGGCCAGCGCGAGCTGATCATCGGCGACCGGCAGACCGGCAAGACCTCGATCTGCATCGACACGATCATCAACAACAAGGACAAGGACCTCGTCTGCGTCTACGTGGCGATTGGCCAGCGGATGTCCACCGTGGTCGACGTGGCCCAGACGCTCGACGAGAACGGCGCCCTCGATCACACGATCATCGTCGCGGCCCCTGCCGACGAGGCCGCGCCGATCAAGTTCCTCGCCCCGTACGCCGGCTGCGCCATGGGGGAGCACTACCTCTACTCCGGCCGGCACTCGCTGCTCATCTACGACGACCTCACGAAGCACGCCTACGCCTATCGGCAGATGTCGCTCCTCCTGCGCCGGCCGCCCGGGCGCGAGGCCTACCCGGGCGACGTCTTCTACCTGCACTCCCGCCTGCTCGAGCGCGCGGTGAAGCTCTCCGACGAGCTCGACGGGGGGTCGCTGACCGCCTTGCCGATCATCGAGACCCAGGCCGGGGACGTGTCCGCGTACATCCCGACGAACGTCATCTCGATCACCGACGGGCAGATCTACCTCGAGGCCGACCTGTTCCGGGCCGGCGTACGGCCCGCGATCAACGTCGGGATCTCGGTCTCGCGGGTGGGCGGCTCGGCCCAGACCCCGCCGATGAAGAAGGTGGCCGGCCGCCTGCGGCTCGAGCTGTCCCAGTACCGGGAGCTCGAGGCCTTCGCGCAGTTCGGCTCCGACCTCGACCCCGACACCCAGGCGACGCTCGCCCGCGGCGAGCGGCTGGTCGAGGCCCTGAACCAGGACGAGCGCAAGCCGTGGGCCATCGAGGACCAGGTCGCCGCGATCTACTCGGGCACCGGGGGCTTCCTCGACCGGATCAAGGTCGAACGCGTGGGCGAGTTCCACGAAATGATGCTCCACCGGCTGCACGCCGAGTACGAGGAGCTGATGAGGAAGATCGCCGACGGCCAGTGGGACGACTCGATCGAGTCCGAGCTCGGAGACGCGATCGCCGAGGCGGTGGACGACTTCGGCCCCGACTTCGACGAGGAGGGCAACCCGCTCGAGGAGGGCGAGTCGGACCGCGTGCGCGAGCGCGAGGAGGAGCGCGCCGAGGCCGAGGAGGAGCCCGAGCGGGAAGAGGAAGCGGAAGCCGCCCGAGCCTAGGACCCAGCAACCAGAAACCAGAAACCAGAGAGCTGGCCTCCCTAAAGGACATCCGCAGCCGAATCGCGAGCGTGAGGAACGTTCGGAAGATCACGCGCGCGATGGAGATGGTCGCCGCGGCGCGCCTGCGCCGGGCGGAGCAGCGCATCGAGCACCTGCGCCCCTACGCCGACGCAATCCGGCGGATGACGCGGCGCGCGTCCGAGGCCGCCGAGCGGATACCCGCCCTTCCGATCCTCCAGGAACGGGAGCAGGTGAGCCGGGTCGGCCTGCTGCTGATGACCGGCGATCGCGGGCTCGCCGGGCCGTTCAACTCACAGGTGCTGCGCGCCGGCAACCGGCGCGCCCAGGAGCTCCAGGACGAGGGCAGCGACGCCGTCTGGTACGCGTCGGGGCGCCGGGGCGTCTCCTCGCTCGAGTTCCGGGGGCGCGAGGTGGCAGGCGGCTACACCGGCCACACCGATCGTCCGGCGTACGCAGACGCCCGCCGGATCGCCGACGACCTGACCTCGGCCTACATCGACGAGAAGGTCGACCGCGTCGAGGTGATCTACAACGGGTACATCTCACCCATGCGCCAGGAGGTGCGCCACGAGACCCTCCTCCCGCTCCAGCACGCGGACATCCTCGGCGAGGAGGAGGAGCAGGGCGCTGGCGCCGAGCGCGAGCGGTCGGGCGACAGCGGGGACGGCTCGGCGGAGACGCCCGAGCACGGGCGCGCCCTGTGGATCTACGAGCCCGACCCGGAGGAGATCCTCGCCCGGCTGGTGCCAGACTACGTGGAGATCTCGATCTACCGCGCACTGCTCGAGTCCACCGCCTCGGAGCACGGCGCCCGGATGACCGCGATGCGGAACGCCTCTGACAACGCCAACGAGCTGATCGACGACCTCACGCTCGAGGCGAACCGCCAGCGCCAGGCCGAGATCACCCAGGAGATCATGGAGGTCGTGGCCGGGGCGGAGGGACTTCAATAGAAGGAGACCGAGTGGAAGCAGGAACCGAGGCACGCGAGCAGGAGGAGAGGCAGGAGCGGCGCGAGGACGGGGCCGGCCGAGGCGCCGTCGGTCGGGTCGAGGAAGTGCAGGGCGTCGTGATCGAGGCCTCCTTCCCCGACGATGCCCTGCCCGAGATCAACCACGCCCTGGAGCTCGAGATCGAGGACGACAGCGAGAAGCGGCGGCTGATCTGCGAGGTCCAGCAGCACCTCGGGGACGACCGCGTGCGCGCTGTGGCCATGGACGGGACCGATGGCCTCTCGCGTGGGACCGAGATCCGCGACACCGGGGGTCCGATCACCGTGCCGGTCGGCCGCGCCACGCTCGGCCGGCTCTTCAACCTGCTCGGCGACCCCATCGACGAGGGCGAGCCCGTGGAGGGTGACACCCGCTGGCCGATCCACCGCCCGGCGCCCGACGTCGAGGACCTGATCCCCACCCGGGAGATCTTCGAGACCGGCATCAAGGTCATCGACCTGCTAGCCCCGTACGCCAAGGGCGGGAAGGTCGGCCTGTTCGGCGGCGCGGGCGTAGGCAAGACCGTGCTCATCCAGGAGTTGATCCGCAACATCGCCGAGGAGCACGAGGGGCTCTCGGCCTTCTGCGGCGTGGGGGAGCGCACCCGCGAGGGCAACGACCTCTGGATCGAGATGAGGGAGTCGGGGGTGCTCGACAAGACCATCCTGGTCTTCGGACAGATGAACGAGCCGCCCGGGGCGCGCATGCGGGTCGGTCTCTCGGGGCTGACGATGGCCGAGTACTTCCGCGAGGAGGGCGGCCAGGACGTGCTGCTGTTCATCGACAACATCTTCCGCTTCGTTCAGGCCGGCTCGGAGGTGTCGGCGCTGCTCGGCCGGATGCCCTCGCAGGTCGGCTACCAGCCCACGCTCGAGACCGAGATGGGCCAGCTCCAGGAGCGGATCACCTCGACGCGTCAGGGGTCCGTCACCTCGGTGCAGGCGATCTACGTGCCGGCCGACGACCTCACCGACCCGGCGCCGGCGTCGGTCTTCGCCCACCTCAACGCCACCACCGTTCTCTCGCGCTCGATCTCCGAGAAGGGGATCTACCCCGCGGTCGACCCGCTCGACTCGACGTCGACGATCCTGAAGCCCGACATCGTGGGTCAGGAGCACTTCCAGGTGGCGAACCAGGTGCGCGAGATCCTGCAGCGCTACAAGGAGCTCCAGGACATCATCGCCATCCTCGGGATCGACGAGCTCTCGGACGAGGACCGGCTGACCGTCCAGAGGGCGCGCAAGATCGAGCGCTTCCTCTCGCAGCCCTTCTTCGTCGCCGAGCAGTTCACGGGTGAGCCCGGCAAGTACGTCAAGGTCGAGGACACGGTCCGCGGCTTCAAGGAGGTCGTCGAGGGCAAGCACGACGACATCCCCGAGCGCGCGTTCTACATGAAGGGCACGATCGACGAGGTGGTCCAGGCGGCGCGCGGCGCTCGCGAGGAGGAGGAAGCCCCAGGGGAAGGCGAAGGGGAAGGGGAACGCGAAGGCGAGGGGTCGGGCGCCACCGGCCAGTCCGCCGGCGGCGGCGAGGAGAGCGGCCGCGAAGAGCACGCCGAGGCCGAAGAGTCCTAGCGACCAGCAACCTCGTTGGCCCGCTCCAAGTTCCCCGTAGAGGTCCTCACCCCCGAGGGCCACGTGTTCTCGGACGAGGTGGAGATGGTGTCCACGCGCACGAGCACGGGCTCGATCGGCGTTCTCGCGGGCCACGCGCCCCTCATGGCCATCCTCGAGCCCACCGAGCTGCGGCTCTACAAGTCCGAGTCCGACGTGGTGCGGTTCGCCCAGGGCGAGGGCTACCTCCAGGTGGTGGAGAACTCGGCGCTCGTGCTGGTCGAGGAGGCGATAGCGCCGGAGGAGGTTGACCGCTCGGCGTTCGAGGCCCGGCTTCGGGAGGCGGAGCACTCGCTCGATCGCGCCGACGAGGGCTCCGAGGAGCGAAAGCGCGCCGAGCGCGAGGTCCGCCGCTACCGCACGTTCCTCGACGTCGCCGGCGCGTAGGGTGGCGCCCGGCCCCCGCGGTCTGGCGTCGCGGAAGGGCGCTCCGGCGGGCGCGGGCAGCTACGTTTAGGGCGTGAGCAGCAGGCAGGCTCAGAAGGAGCGGCTGCGCAAGGAGCGGCTCGAGCGCGAGCGCCGGGCCGCGGAGGCCGCGGCCCGCAAGCGTCGCCTGTTGATCGGCGGCGGCGTCGCGGCGGTGGTCGCGGCGGTCGCGGTCGTGGTGGTCCTGGTCGCCGGCGGCGGGGGAAGCGGCAGCGCCAAGTCGTCGGCGAGCAACGGCCTACTGACCACGCGGGCGCCGTGGCCGGCGGTCAAGGACGGCCTGCCCCAGCGCGCGGCCGCCCTTGGCCTTCCGCAGCCGAGCGACACGATCTACCACGTCCACGCACGGCTCCGCGTGTACGTCGACGGCAAGCCGGTCACGGTGCCGGCGAACATCGGCATCGACCCCTCGACCGGCTTCCTCGACTCGCTGCACACGCACGACACGACCGGGATCATCCACATGGAGGCGGTGCGCCCCTACAACTTCACGCTGGGCCAGTTCTTCACGGTCTGGGGCGTCAAGTTCACCTCCAGCCAGCTCGGCGCGTACAAGGTCGGTGGCGGGAAGGTGCTGGCCGTCTACGCCAACGGGAAGAAGGTGGCCAACCCGACAGGCTACGCGATGAAGGCACACGACAACATCGTCGTCGGGTACGGGCGCCCGGGGTCGTTCCCGACGCGGATAAGCGGCCCCTTCCCCGCCGGGCTCTAGCTCGCCGCTCGAGGCCGGTCGCTCCCTCTCCGGGCATACCGCCCTACCTCGAAGGTGGCAGGAGACGGAGCAAATGCTCGTTGGAGAGCGGTGTCCCTGATAAGGAGGGTCCAGTCTCGGTCCAACAAACGCGGGAGGTATGTGGTGGCACGAGGGGCACGTAGGCTCACGCCGCTGCTGGTGGTGATGCTCCTGGGGTTGATCGGCGCCGGCTCGTTCGCGCTCGCCGCGGGAGGCGAGCAGACGAGCCAACACAAGCGTTGCGACCAGGGGCGCTACTCGGCGTGGGACGAGGAGTGGCTGATGATGTCGATCCAGGGCGACCGATTCGAGATCGCCGGCGGGAAGCTCGCCGAAAGGAAGGGGACGATCCCCAAGGTGCGCCAGCTCGGGGCGCGGCTGGTCAAGGACCACACCAAGTCGCTCCAGGACGCAATGCGGGTGGCCCACAGGCTCGGGATCAAGGTGCCCGGCTCCCCGTCTCCAACCCAGCGCTGGGAGCTGCGGGTCGTCGCCACCTTCTCCGGCGCCAAGTTCAACCGCTGGTACTCGGACCTCGAGGTCCAGGACCACAGGCAGGACATCAA
>DASQXU010000010.1:0-9094 GCA_035639555.1 Thermoleophilaceae bacterium | reverse complement strand
GGCGGGAGGATGCTCGGCAGCCGCCGCGCCAGCATCGTCTTCCCCGAGCCCGGCGGCCCCACCATCAGCAGGTTGTGGCCACCGGCAGCGGCGATCCGGAGAGCACGTTTCGCGTCGTCCTGGCCGCGGACGTCGAGCAGGTCGAGCCCCGGCCCTTCGGGCCGCCCCGGCGGCGGCGGGGCCGCGGACTCGGGCAGCCAGCGGCCGTGGAACAGGTCGGCCAGCCGGGCGAGATTGGGGACGGCGAGTATCTCGACGCCCTCCACCAGCGCCGCCTCGCCCGCGCTGGCGGGCGGAACCAGCAGCCGCTCGTAGCCGGCGCCGCGCGCGCCCAGGGCGACGGCGATCGCCCCACGTACGGGCCTCAGGTAGCCGGTGAGCGAGAGCTCGCCGCAGACTGCATAGCGCCCGAGCTGCTCGGTCGGGACCTGGCCGCTAGCCGCGAGCAACGCGACCGCGATGCCCAGGTCGAAGCTAGCCCCGGCCTTGTGCACGTGCGCCGGCGCGAGGTTGACGGTCAGCCGCTGGCGCGGGAACTCGAGGCCGGAGTTGAGCAGCGCCGCGCGGATCCGCTCGCGCGACTCCCTGATCGCCCGATCGGGAAGCCCCACGAGCGTGAAGGTGGAGAGGCCCCGCCGGACGTCGACCTCGACCGTGACCTCGTGGCTCGAGATCCCCTCGATCGCGAAGGTGGCGACGCTCGCGTGCATGGCGCTCACGCTACGGGGAGGCGACTGACGCGTGGGCACGCAAATGTGACGATTGGGCACGGGTCGAGGCCGGAAAATTCACACAGCCGTCACACTCGAAACCCACGAGTCACTCGGCGCGGCGTACGGTGCGTGGCATGCCGGCTCCCGCCCCCGCACCGGCCTCCCACGACCCCCGCCGCACCCTCGGCGCCCGCGGCGAGCGCATCGCCGCGGAGCGGCTGATGGCGGCCGGCTATCGCATCCTCGACCGCAACTTCCGCACTCGCCACGGGGAGCTCGACCTGGTGGCGAGCGACGGGCGCGCACTCGTGTTCTGCGAGGTCAAGACCCGGGTGGCCCGCGGCCGGGCGTCTCCGTACGGTCCGTTCACGTCGCTCGGGCGCGGCAAGCAGCGGCAGGTCAGGTCCATGGCGCGGGAGTGGCTCGCCAACCGCGGCGCCCACGCGCGCTCTGCTGGGGAGCTGCGCTTCGACGCCATTGGCGTGACCGTCTCGGCGTCCGGCGAGGTGCTTGCCGTCGATCACCTCGAGGGCGCGTTTTGAGCCCGCGAGCGGAGGCGGGCGCGCCCCGGCCTGTGGGGCTCAGCCGTCGAGCGCCAGCTGCTGATAGGCGATCGACTGGAACGAGAGGCGGTGGAGCGGCGAGATCCCCCGGAGCGCGATCGCCGCCCGGTGCTCCGGGGTCGAGTATCCGACGTTCGTCTCGAACTCCCAGCCGGGGTGGCGCTCGGCGGCGCGCCGCATGTAGCGGTCGCGGGTGACCTTGGCGAGCACCGACGCGGCGGCGATTGCGGCGCTCCGGCAGTCGCCGTCCACGACGGCCCGTTGCTCGTAGCCGAAGTCCGTGAGCTTGAACCCGTCGACCAGGCAGATCGCGCCTTCGCGGGCGACCCGGCCGAGGGCGGCGCGAAGGGCCTCGAGGTTCGTCACGTGGAGGCCGTGATCGTCGATCCGACGCACGCACCGGCAGACGATCGCGGCCCGGGAAGCCGCCCGGAGGATGTGCGGGTACAGCGCCTCGCGGCCCTCCTCATCGTGCTGCTTGGAGTCGTTGAGGTGCGCCAGCGGGCGGCGCTCCCTCAGCCCGAGGCGCTCGATGTCGAACAGCACCGCCGCGGCGACCAGGGGACCGGCGAGCGATCCGCGCCCGGCCTCGTCGGCGCCCGCGACGAACCGCCGGCCGAGCGAGCGGTCGAACGCGAACAAGCGGTGGCCGCGCGGCCGGGCCCGCCCCCGCCGGGCGCCGGTGCCGGATCGGCGGCTGCGGGCTGCCTCGATCTCGCCCACGTCGGGGCGATCATAGGACGCGCGTCGGCGGCGCGCCGGCCCGCCGCCAGCCGGCGCCCGCAAGCTGCGGCCTGGCTGTCAGAAGAAGCCGATCCGCCCGGGCGGCCAGTAGGTCATGAACGCCTTCCCGAGCATCCACTTCTTCGGGATCGGGCCCCACTCGCGGCTGTCGGCGCTCTCGCCCCGGTTGTCGCCCATCATGAAGTAGTAGCCCTTGGGGATCGTGACCTCCTGCGGGAGGTTGCAGATGCCGCAGCCGGAGTCGAAGTGGGCGAAGGGCTCCTTCTGGAGCCTGCCGTCGATGTAGACGTGGCCGCCGATGACCTTGACCCGGTCGCCGCCGACCGCGACCACGCGCTTGATGAAGTTGGTGTCCGAACGCGCCGGGGTCGGGCGCGGGCACGGCTCGCCCGCCGGGTGCCTTACCCCGCAGACGTTCTCGTCGGCCCCCGCCGGCGGCTTGAAGACCACGATGGCCCCCCGGCCGGGGTTGGAGAAGCGAAGGCTGACCCGGTCGACGAGCACTCGCTGCCCCACGTCGAGCGTGGGCTCCATGGATTCGCTCGGGATCCGGAAGGGCTTGACCAGGAAGGCCTGTATCCCGAGCGCGAGCCCGAGCGCGATCGCGACGATCGTGAGCAGCTCGACAAGCGAGCCCCGGGCCGACTTCCTCGTGCCGCGCGCCACGCTGGGCCGCTGCTCCGGCTCAGCCTCCGGGCTCGCCGGAGGTCGCCTCCGTGCCGTCCTCGCGGTGCTCCCCGTCGGCGCCCTGGCGCTCGGGAGCGTCGGGATCGTCCTGCCCGACCATGGCCGCGGCCTCCCCCCCGGCCGCCGCGCCGGCCTCCGCCCCCGCTCCCTCGCCGGTCGCGGGAACCGGCTCGGGCCCGGCTTCGGCGAGGTCCGGCTCGACCACCCCCTGGTCGCCGGCGTAGCGGCGCTCGCGCACCCGGGCGCCGCGTCCAACCCGCTGGCGGAGGTAGTAGAGCTTGGCGCGCCGAACGTCGCCGCGGGCGGCCACCTCGATGCGCTCGATCTTCGGCGAGTGCAGTGGGAACGTGCGCTCGACCCCGACTCCGAACGACTGCTTTCGCACGGTGAAGGTCTCTCGCGCCCCCCGTCCCTGGCGGCGAATGACGATGCCCTCGAACACCTGGGTGCGCCGGCGATTGCCCTCCACCACCTGGAAGTGGACGCGCACGCGGTCCCCGGCTCGGAAGGACGGGACCCGGCGAAGCTGCGCACGCTCGATGCTGTCGATGACGCCGGTCATGGGTAGGGAGCGGCCGAGCCGCCACAAGCGAGGCGCGAGGCCGGCCGGCCTCGCGCGGGTCGCGAATGGTAGCGAAGGGCCCCCCACGCCCCGCGCGGTTCGCGGGCGGCGGGCGCCGCCTGGCGCGCGGCGACGGCGCCGGACGCCGCCGAGGTCAGCGGCGGCCCGCGCGGCGCGCGGCGCGCGGCGCGCGGGCTCGCCGCGGCCGGACTCCGCGCGACCTCAGCGGCCGTGCGCCCGCTCTCGGCTGCGCTCGGCCCGCCAGGCGCGGATGCGGGCGTGGTCCCCGGAGAGCAAGATCCCGGGCACCGGGTGGCCGCGCCACTCCGGCGGCCGGGTGTACTGCGGGTACTCGGGCGCCCCGCCGAGGGCGGGGCTGAAGGACTCCTCGATCGCGCTCTCGGCGTGACCAAGCACCCCCGGGAGCTTCCGCATGACCGTATCGCAGACGACCATCGCCGCGAGCTCTCCGCCGGAGAGGACGTATGGGCCGATCGAGACCACGTCGGTCGCGAGGTGCTCGTGCACCCGCTCGTCGAACCCCTCGTAGCGTCCGCCGAGCAGCGTCAGCTCCTGCTCGCCGGCCAACTCCGAGGCGAGCCGATCGTCGAGCTGGCGGCCCCCGGCCGCCAGCGCGATCACCCGCCGGGAGCGCCGCAGCTCCAGGGGGTCGGTCCGGTACCGGGCGGCGAGCGCAGCCTCGACGACGTCGACGCGGATGACCATCCCGGCGCCGCCCCCGTAGGGCGTGTCGTCGACCTGCCCGGCGCTCAGCGGCGTGGTCTCGCGGAGGTCGAGGAAGCGCAGCTCGTGGCCGAGCTCGAGCGCGTTTCGCACGTGCCGCTGCTCGACGAACCAGCCGAACCAGCCCGGGAACAGCGTGAAGACGTCGATCCTCACCGCCCGTCCCCGAACCCGAGGAACGCCAGGTCGACCTCGATCACCCCGGCGTCCGGGTCGATCCGCCGGACCGCGTCGGAGACGAGTGGGATGAGCGTGCCGTCCGCGAGCTCGAGCAAATCGCACGACGGAGCCTTCAGCACGCGCTGGACCCGATCGAGCCCGGCGACCCGGCACCCGATCAGCTCGGAGGCGAGCCACTCCCCCTCGGCCAGCTCGCCCTCGGCTATCAGGGTCTCGCCGCGAAGGGCGGCGGCGGCCGAGCGGTCCTCTACGCCCTCGAGTCGGACGATCGGGCGCCCGGGCTGGCCGGCGGACCGCTCGACCCGGCGCCGAGCGCCGCCGACTACGAGCTCGGTCCCCGGTGCCAGTGGGTGGTCGGAGGCGTCGACGTAAAAGCTCCCGTCGCGCCCGTGCGGGCGCCCGACGCGCCCAACGCTGAGGCGAGTCCGCCCGGGACTCAATCGACGATGTCCACCAGCACCCGCTGCCCGCGTTTGACGCCGCACGCCTTCATCACCGTGCGCAGCGCGGCCGCCGTGCGGCCGCCCCTTCCGATCACTCGTCCGGCGTCGCCCTCGGCCACGTGGAGCTCGAGCACCACCGTCCCATCCTCCTCCTCGAACGACTCGACCGAGACCGCCGCCGGGTCCTCGGCGAGGCCGCGCGCTAGGTAGGTGAGGAGCTCCTCCACGGCGGGCGATCAGCCCGAGTCCGCGGCCGACGCCTCCTCGCTCTCCGGCGCCGCGGCCGCCGGCTCCTCGGGCTCCGAGCCGGCTGCGCCGGGGGCTCGCGCCGCGGCCGAGTGCGCGCGGATCAGCTTGCGCACGGTGTCGGTCGGCTGCGCCCCGCGGTGGAGCCAGTGGCGCAGGCGCTGCTCGTCGAGCCTGATCTGCGACGGCTCGGTCTGAGGGTTGTAGTGCCCGATGGTCTCGATGAAGCGCCCGTCGCGCGGCGAGCGCTGATCGGCGACAACGACGCGCCAAATCGGGTTCTTCTTGCTTCCAACTCGGGTCAGGCGGAGGCGTACGGACATAGGTCGCAGGAGGTTAGCGGCCGCCCACGAGCTGCTCCAGGGAGGGCATCTTCCCCTTCTGGAGCTGGCGCATGACCTTCTGCATCTGCTCGAACTGCTTGACCAGCCGCCCGACCGCCTGGACCGTGCTGCCCGAGCCTCGGGCGATCCGCCGCCGCCGCGAGCCGTCGATGATCCGCGGGTTGCGGCGCTCCGCCGGGGTCATCGAGAGGATGATCGCCTGGATGCGGTCGAGCTCGCGCTCGTCGACGTCGAGCTGGCCGAGCTGCTGACCCATCCCGGGGACCATTCGCAGCAGGCTCGTCAGCGGGCCCATCCGGCGGACCTGCTGCATCTGCTCGAGGAAGTCGTCGAGCGTGAACTGGCGCTTCCTGATCTTGCGCTCGAGCTCTACCGCCTGCCGCTCGTCCATCTGGCGCTCGGCCTTCTCGGCGAGGGTCATGACGTCGCCCATCCCGAGGATGCGCTGGGCCATGCGGTCGGGGTGGAAGCGCTCGAAGTCGGCGAGCTTCTCGCCGGTCGACGCGTAGAGGATCGGCTTGCCGGTGACCGCCTTGACCGAGAGTGCGGCCCCGCCGCGGGCGTCGCCGTCGAGCTTGGTCAGCACCACCCCGTCGAACTGGGCCACCTCGGCAAAGCGCTCGGCAACGTTGACTGCGTCCTGACCGGTCATCGCATCGAGCACGAGCAGCACGTCGTGCGGCCTTATCCGCTTCTTGATATCGGCCAGCTCCTGCATCAGCTCCTCGTCGATGTGGAGCCGGCCCGAGGTGTCGACGACGAGCGCTTCGCGGCGGTCCTCTTTGGCCCGCTCGAGCGCCCAGCCGGCGATATCGACCGGATCGCGGTCGGTGCCCTGCTCGTAGACGGCGGCGCCGGCCTGGGCCCCGACTTTGACCAGCTGATCCACGGCGGCCGGCCGGTACACGTCGCATGCGGCCAGGGCCACGTCCATGCCGCGCTCCTCGCGCAGGTGGCGGGCCAGCTTCGCGCAGGCTGTGGTCTTGCCCGAGCCCTGGAGTCCGGCCATCAGGATCACCGTCGGCCCGCTACGGGCGAAGGCGAGCTCGCGGCCGGCGCCGCCCATCAGCCGGGTCAGCTCCTCGGAGACGATCTTGACCACCTGCTGGCCGGGGTTCAGCGACTGGAGCACCTCCTGCCCGAGCGCCCGCTCGCGGACGGCGTCCGTGAACTCCTTGACCACCCGGAAGTTCACGTCGGCCTCGAGCAGCGCGAGGCGCACCTGGCGCATGGCCTTGGACACGTCGTCCTCGGTCAACCTTCCGCGTGAGCGCACGTCGCCGAGGGCGGTCTGCAGGCGGTCCGAGAGCGTCTCGAGCACGATGCCCAGCGTACTCGGCGGACCCGGGGAGCTAGCCGCTCGCGTCGAGGGCGTGGGAGATGTCGGCCAGCAGGTCGGCGGTGTCCTCACAACCGGCGCTCAGCCGGACGAAGCCCTCGGGCACAGCGTCCGAGCCCCAGCGGGCGCGGCGCTCGGCCGAGCTCTGCACGCCGCCGAAGCTCGTAGCCTCATCGACCAGCCCGGCCGCGGCGAGGAAGCGCTCGGCCCGCTCGCGGCCGCCGAGGTCGAAGGACACGACCGTCCCGTACGAGCGCATCTGACGCGCCGCGACCGCGTGGGCAGGATCGCCGGCCAGCCCCGGATAGCGGACCGACAGCACGTCCCCCCTGCCGGCGAGCAGCTCGGCGATCGCCTCGGCGTTCGCGCACTGTCGCGCGAGCCGCAGCGCGAGGGTCGGGAGGGAGCGGTGGGCCAGCCAGGCCTCGAAGGGACCGGCGATGCCGCCTGAGGCCTTGCGCCACTCGATCAGCGCCTCGGCGCTCGCGTCGTCCCGAACGGCCACGTAGCCGAGCACCAGGTCGGCGTGGCCCGAGAGGTGCTTCGTCACGCTGACCACCGAGAAGTCGGCGCCGAGCTCGAGTGGGCGCTGCCCGAGCGGCGTAGCCGAGGTGTTGTCCACGGCGACGAGCGCCCCGGCGCGGTGCGCGAGGTCCGAGAGCGCGGCGACGTCGCAGACGTCGAGGCCGGGGTTCGACGGGGTCTCGAGCCACACCAGCGTCGCCCCCTCGATCGCCTCCTCGTGCCCCGGACCGGCGGTCGGCACGAGCCGCAGCTCCACGCCGCGCTCGGCTAGGTGGCCCTCGGCCAGCCCGCGGGTCCAGATGTAGGCGTCGGAGGGGGCGACCAGCACGTCGCCCGGGCGCAGGCGGCTCAGCAGCACCGCGGCCACTGCGGCCATCCCGGACGCGAACAGCACGGCGCTCCCGCCCTCGAGCTCTCCGACCGCGCGCTCGTAGGCCGTCCACGTGGGATTGCCGTAGCGGCCGTAGACGTAGGGAGAGGTGTCGGGCTCGCCCCGGAGGTGGAATGGCGCGGCGAGCACGGGGCCCGGCCGGAGCGGCTCGCCCTGGCCGCGCGGCCCCAGGCCGGCGCGCACGACGCGCGTGCCCTCGCCGGGCTCAGGCATCGAGGATCGCCCGCGCGAAGTCGTCGGGGTCGAAGGGACGGAGGTCCTCGATCGCCTCGCCGACGCCGATCAGCTTGACCGGGACGCCCAGCTCCTGGGCGATGGCGAGCGCGATACCGCCCTTTGCGGTGCCGTCGAGCTTGGTCAGGACGATGCCGGTCACCTCGACCGCCTCGCGGAAGAGGAGCGCCTGCCGAAGCCCGTTCTGCCCGGTGGTCGCGTCGATCGTGAGCAGGATCTCCTGCGGGGCTCCCTCGGCCTGACGGGCGATCACCCTGCGGACCTTGCGGAGCTCCTCCATCAGGTGCTGCTGGGTGTGCAGCCGCCCGGCGGTGTCGCAGATGACCACGTCGCGCCCGCGGGCGCGCGCGGCGGCGACCGCGTCGTAGGCCACGGCGCCGGGGTCCGAGCCAGGCTCTCCTCGCACGAGCTCCGAGCCGGCGCGCTCGGCCCACTCCGCGAGCTGCTCGGTCGCGGCGGCCCGGAAGGTGTCGGCGGCGGCGATCAGCGAGGACAGCCCGAGCTCGCGCCCCAAGTGCCAGGCGAGCTTGCCGATCGTGGTCGTCTTGCCGCTGCCGTTGACGCCGACGACCATCACGACCGACGGGCGGGCGGTGAGGTCGATCTTGTCGTCCTCGGTCCTCGCGGTCTCGGCCAGGAGCTCGCGCAGCCGCCGAGTGAGGTCCTCGCCGTCCCTGAGGTCGCCTGCCGCCGCCTCGGTCTCGAGACGCTCGACGACCCGGGCCGTCGTCGGCGCCCCCACGTCGGCGTATATGAGCGTCTCCTCGAGGCGCTCGAACGCCTCGTCGTCGAGGCTCTGGAACACCGTCGCCTGGAGCTCGGCGCCGAGCGCCCGGCGGGTCTTGCCGAGGTTCTCTCGGAGCCGGCGGAATAGCCCCTGCCGCCGTCCGCCCTCGCCGTCCCGATCGGGCGGCTCAGCGGGCTCGGTCCCGGTGATCACGAGCTCGCTCCAGGTGCGCGCCATGGCGGCTGAGGATAGGCCCGGCTCGGGCGAGCTCGGCGCGACGCGCGGAGCGGAGCCCTCAGGCGGCGCGGCTCTCGGCGCTGGGCGCAGCGGAGAGCCGGCGCGAGACCACCCGGGAGACGCCATCGCCGGCCATGGTCACCCCGTAGAGCGTGTCGGCGGCGTCCATCGTCCGCTTCTGGTGGGTCACGACGATGAACTGCGCACGGTCGGAGTAGCGGCGCAGCAGCGTCAGGAAACGGTCGATGTTGACGTCGTCGAGCGCCGCCTCGACCTCGTCGAGGATGTAGAAGGGGCACGGCCGGGCCAGGAAGACGGCGAACATGAACGCCAGGGCGACGAGCGACTTCTCGCCCCCCGAGAGGAGCGAGAGGCGCCTCGTCGCCCTCCCCGCGGGCATCACCTCGACCTCGAC
>DASQXU010000009.1:0-7197 GCA_035639555.1 Thermoleophilaceae bacterium | reverse complement strand
GTCGGGTCCGAACATGACGTTGTAGGCGAGGAGCTGAGAGCGCCCGTCGAACAGCTCGGCGAGGCTCTTCTTGCCATCCTCGGTGTCGAACTCGTACTCCTTCTCGACGGGAACCCAGGGAAGCTCGAGGCGCTTCTTCTTTATCTCCTGGTTTCGCTCGGCGTGCTCGGCCTCGAGCTTCGCGAGCTCCTCCCGGGCAGCCTGCCATTCCTCTCGAGTTCCGACCTTGCGCTCGGGCATTTCGTGTCCTCCTACGGGTTCCGCCGCCGTCGGCGCGAACGCGTCGGCCGTAGCGGCACGCTAACTCAGACCACACGATGAGACTCCCCGGGGCCCGCACTACTCATCGCGGTGCGCAGCGGTTCTTAAGTAATGCCCCGCGAGGTCGAGTAGGCGGATCCCAACTGACTCGGCCAGTGCGTGCCTCACTCGACGATTCGCCACACCCGTCTCCCTCCCCCGGGGGTGAAGGTCAGTCGCTTTTCAACGCTGGCCGGCACGACCTTCGCCCTGACGGCGTCAAACGCTAATCCGGCGCCCGAGCTCGGGAACACGATGCGCCCCGACGGGCGGGCCGCGGTCACGCGACGGCAAGGCGAGAGAGCCTGCGACGGCAGGAGGTCAGTAGACGTTCGGAACGAAGGTCTGCTCTTCCCGCGGCGGGCGGACGTAGGTGTCGTCGCGTCCCCGGGGCGGGAGCTCGAGCGGCGGCGGGGTGAGATCCTCGTAGTCGATCATCGAGAGCAGGTGGGCGATGCAGTTGAGCCGCGCGCGGCGCTTGTCATCGGCGTCGACCACGTACCACGGCGCCTGCTTGATGTCGGTGTAGCGGAACATCTCGTCCTTGGCCCGCGAGTACTCCACCCAGCGGGCCCGGGACTCGAGATCCATGGGGCTCAACTTCCAGCGGCGCATCGGGTCGTGGACGCGTGCCTGGAAGCGACGCTCCTGCTCCTCGTCCGAGACCGAGAACCAGTACTTGATCAACTTGATTCCGGAGCGGACCAGCATCCGCTCGAACTCCGGGCAGGAGCGCATGAACTCCCGGTACTCCTCCTCGGTGCAGAAGCCCATGACCCGCTCGACGCCCGCCCGGTTGTACCAGGAACGGTCGAACAGGACGATCTCCCCAGCCGCCGGTAGGTGCGCGACGTAGCGCTGGAAGTACCACTGGGTCCTCTCCCGCTCGGTCGGCGCCGGGAGCGCCACGACCCGGCATATGCGCGGGTTCGTCCGCTCAGTGATCCGCTTGATCACCCCACCCTTGCCGGCGGCATCACGCCCCTCGAACACCACGACGACCTTCAGCCCCTTCGCCTTGACGTACTCCTCCATGATCACGAGCTCGCGCTGGAGGTTCTGCAGCTCCTTCTCGAACTTCTTGCGAGAGAGCTGCTTCGGCCTTGGCTCCGCGTCCGCCTCAGCCCCGTCCGATGAGCCCAGTGCTACGCCCGGCGGTGGCTTGTCGGCGCCCTGCTTGTTGCCCGCCTTCGATTTCTTGCCCATCCCTCATCTGCCAGCCTAACTCCAGAGCCACCCGCGTGCACTGCCGGAGGAAAATCACCGAGCAGTCGTGCGGACGGGTGGCGGCTCGGCGGAGGCGCCCGTCCACCGGCGCCGGGCTCGCCGGGTTGCGGAGCCCCGCCGCGGCCCCATGCAGGAAGTCCTCGGCCGGTGGAGAAGCTCGCCGTGACGGGCCGCGGATCGACGGCCCGCGATCCGCGGAGGTAACCAGACATGGACTTCCTCGTCCTACTCGACCAGCTCGACGACGCGATCGCCAACGCCAAGCCGGTGCCGCTCTCCGGTCACGTGCGCATCGACAAGGAGGAGTTCTACGAGATCCTCGACGAGATGCGGGCCACGATCCCGGATGAGATCAGGCAGGCGCGGCGGGTAGTCAAGGAGCGCGACGACATGCTCGGCGAGGCCCAGCGGATCGTCGAGGAGGCCCGTGAGGTCAGCGCCTCCTCCTCGCTAGCTGGCGCCGCCGCCGAGCAGGTACGCGCCATCCTCGAGGCCGCTGAGCGGACCGCGGCCGAGATCCGGTCGAACGCGGAGGGGGACGCGGAGCGCCTCACTCGCGAGGCTCACCAAGAGGCCGAGCAGACCCGGCGCGACGCCGAGCAGCGAGCGACCGAGACCATCGAGCGGACAGGGGCGGAGGCCGCAGCCCACCTGGAGCGGGTCGAGGAGGCCAGCAGGAGGATGCTCGACCGCGCTCACGGTGTCGACTCCGAGCTCGGCGGGCTCGTCGGCAACCTTCGCGCCTCGATCGGCTCGCTGGTGGGGACGGTCAGCGATGGCGCCCGCTCGCTTCATAGCGACCTCGAGCGAATGAGGAGCGAGCTCTCGCAGGTGGGGCCGGACACGACGCGGCGGGGCGAGCTTCCCCCCTTTGGCCTCTTCGACGAGCCGGAGATCACGAAGCTAGAGCAACGCCCAGGCTGAGCTCCGAGAGCGCAGCGCTCGGCGCGGCCTCGGCGGGAGTCGCCTAGAGCTCGGACAGCAGGTCGTCGAGCGAGCGCGGCGGGCGCGGGGTGTCAACCATGCTGATCGCGCGTCGCCCGCATCGACCTAGACGCAGCCGTTTGGGTCGATCGACGGGATCGTCGACTCGGAAATGTTCGGCAGGAACACGATTCGGACGCCGGAGCGCGTAGTCCAAGCCCGACTGCTCGAGATACGCGCGTGCCGGAGAGTCCGATCCATGCACTCAGCCATCGCCCGGGTTCTCCTGATCACCCGTCAAGTGGGTGGTCGGGCGGACCATCCAGCCCGAGAACGCCCGCTGCGGCGCGGCCTGCCAGCAGCTCGTCGTACGGTGCCTGCCCGGCGAGCGCGATCACGGCGCCCTCGAGCGCTCCGACGAACGCCAGTGCAACCGCTCGCGCGGGAGGCCCCGGCGGAATCGACCCGTCTCTGCGGCCGGCGTTGATCAGGCGAACACAGCGCCTGACCAGGGTCTCCGAGATTCGCTCGACCTCGCGCCCAAGCGCATGGTCCTGTCCGCTGAACTCGAGCCGAAGCGCCATCGCGACCCGGGCAACGTCTCGCCGGCAGTAGACGGCGTGACCGCGCGCCAGCGTGATCAGCGCCGCGACCGGATCGGGCTGTTGGGCCACCAGCCCGCCCACCTCGCGCCTCCACGTCTCATCGACCCACTCGACCACCGCTCGGGCCAGATCCTCCTTGTCCTTGAACTGGTGGTACAGAGCGCCGCGCGTGTAGCCGGCCTCGCGCGCCACCTCCTCGAGCACCAGGTTGCCGTAGCCGTACCGGGAGAGGCCCCTCGCGGCCGACTCGAGCAACGCACTGCGCGTGCGCGCGCTCCGCTCCGCCTGAGTTGGACGCCGATCAGCCGCCGGTGCCTCCTCGAAGCACGTACATGCACGTCTGTATGTTAGGACTCTATGCGACCGCTCCACGATCACGAGATGGAGCTCTCAAACGCCGCGCACAGATCCACGAACTCACGTCCCAGTTCCGGCTCGAGGACGTGTGGGCGCTGCCCACGCCGGGGGGCCCGGACGATTTCCCCCGCCTGGTGCAGCGGTTTGCCAAGGACGACCCTTCGCGAAGCACCTCTCGCGCCGTCCGCACGCTCTTCGCGATCCGGTGGAAGGTCGGAGAGGTGCTCGGTTGGGATAGGCCGGACGCCGGCCTTGGCTCCAGGGTGCCGACACTGCGCGACCGCCTGCCGGCGGATCTCCGCGACGCCCCATCCGGCCCGGACTTCGACACGCTTCCCTTCACCTCGCTGTACCTGCTGAACGACGAGTGGGCGGCGGAGATCGCCAACCGGACCATGCACGGGGTCATGCACCTCGGGTGGGTCCCAGACGGGAGCGGCGGGTACCGTGGCCAGATGGCCGTCCTCGTGAAGCCAAACGGACTGTTCGGAACCGTCTACATGGCCGCGATCAGGCCGTTCCGGCACTTGATCGTCTACCCGGCGCTCCTGCGAAGGATCGAGCGCGGGTGGCGCGCTCAGCCGCGATGACGCGCGAGGCCGCCCCCGGCCCCCTCGGCCCGCGATCGGAGGCAAGGCGGTCTTTGTCGTGCAGCGATCGCCGATAGCGCTCGCGTTGCTGGCGGCCAGCGGTCGCCGCGCCGGTCGAGGGAACGCGCTGTCGCCGCCTACGGGCAGGTGGTCGGCGTATCCGCGGTGGCGGCTGCGCCAGCCCGACTGGCCAGCGCGAGCGGGACACGGACTTCGCTCTCGGTCCCCTACAGGTGGTCGGAGAACCGCTCACATCGTCGCTTCCGCAGCTCAGGGCGGGGTTAGCACACCACTACACGGCTCCTCCCGATCGGCGGGCGAGAGCTCACCTCGGCTCCGCGCAAATGTCGGCCAGCTCGGCTACCGCTCTCCCGAGCTCGCCCCTCGGCTCACGGCCCCCCAGGGCGAGCTGAGCTCCCATCCGCGACTCCGGCAGCTCCACCGCGGCGGCACCGTCCCAGCCGTCGGGGTCGGCGCGATTGAGTGCCACGAGCGGCGTCGGGCCGACGCGCCCAAGCGACTCCACCAACACCCGCGCGAGCGCCGGCTCGACCTTAGGGGTAGCGACGAGCACGACGTGATCGGCCAAGGAGCAGGGCGCGCCGCCCACTGACGCCGCCCCGGCGTCGAGCACGAGCGGGGCCAGGTACCGGGTGGCGTCGGCAAGCGTACGGTCGTCAGCCCCGTCGACCAGGCAGAGCCGGCCAACCGCCCGGGCGCGGACGCCGGTCATCGCCCCCAGCGCACGGGCGAGCCGTCCGGCGGCCGGCGCGGCGAGCGGGATCGACCCGCCCTGGACCGTGGCCGACACCACCGCCGCCCCGTCGCCGTTGCGACCGGCGAGCTCGGCCGCCAGCGCGCGAGCGACCATGGTCGCCCCGCAGCGGGCGGAGAGGCCGAACACTGCCACCACCGGCCGCTGAACCGGAGGCGGCGGAGCGACGGGCTCGGATAGTGGCTCGGCCGGCTTGAGCAGCCATGCCTCCGCCCGGGCCAGCATCGCCGCCAGCGCTGCCCGAGCGCCGCGATAGCCCGGATGGACGCTCACCTGTCCTCCACCGCGGCCTCGCTCGACACGCTGAGCCGACGGGCGACGCTGTGAAGCAATGCCGGTGGCCGCAGCTCCACGCGCACACGGCCGCGCTGCACCGACACGCGCGCACCCGCGCGTGACCACCCGGGCAACGCCGCGCGGGCGCCGGCCCGCGCGTCGCGACCGGCGGCCAGCGCCAAGGCGCCGGCCTCGGCCGCGCTTCCCGCCAGCACGCTCGAGTAGCCGACCGCGAGCAGCTGGAACAGCACCAACCCGAGCACGAGCACGAAGGGGACCGCGCCGAGGGTCTCGACGCTCGCCTGCCCGCGCGTGGACAGGAGGGTCTGCCCCGAGGCCATCAGCTGTGCCCTCCGTTCGGGTGGGGCGGCGGAGCGAGCGCGGCGGTGGCGGCGACCCGCACCGGCGTGCGGATCCGCCGCAGCAGGAGGGGAACGCGGATGCCGACGCGCACGGCGCCGCCCGCGTGCCGCTGAACAGTCAGCCCGTCTTCGAGCGAGCGGGGAAGCGCGCTGCGGGCTGCCGCCGCCGGGTCACGTCCGACAGCCTCCGCCCGCGCGGCCGCCCTGGCCGCGTGGGCGCAGAGCCAGGCGGTGTCGCCGGCGAGGGCAAGCTGCCACGCGACCAGACCGGCGATCAGGAGCAGCGGCAGGGACGCGGTGGCCTCGATCGAAGCCTGCCCGCGCTCGCAGCGCAACCGGCTGGAGACCCGAGTGGTCATCGCACTTGGCACCGTCTCGCGGGCGGCGTAACGGAGCAACGCGGCTGCGTTACGACTGGGCGACAGGAACGTAAAAACGCGACCCGGCGGCCGCCCGGGCTCCCGCTGAGAGGTGACGCCCGGATCGCGTGAAACTCACGGCTCGGACCGGAGGACTCAGGCGCCAATGCGCCCTACGCGCTGGGGACGAGCCGTCCGCGTCGGTGGGCCTGCGGTCCAGCCGGTCGTGGTAGCGAGCACCCCGTCGACTCCTGCGCATGACAGGTTCTCCGGGCGGTGAGAAGCTCGCGCTCCCTACCGCCTCGGGAGTGGGCCGGCCGCCGACCGGGCGCGGGCTAGCTGTAGCTGCGGTAGCGGGTCCAGACCCAGAACACGCCGTACGAGCAGAGCGCCAGGAGCGCGATCCAAGCAAGTACGCCGCCACCCCCCTGGTCGAACAGGCGGTTGGTGGCGGTGAAGGTCAGGAAGGCGAGCCCCACCGAGCCGTACAGCACGAGGCGCAGCCGTGGCTCGAGTGTCTCGAGCTCGAAGCGGTACTGGCGGTAGAGGCGATACCCGAGTAGGGCGATCGCTGTGAAGAAGGCGATCGTCAGCAGGGTCAGGGCCACGTTGAGCGCCGAGCCTCCACCCGGTACGAAGGCCAATCCGAGGGCAACGAGCGCAACGACCCCGAACTTCGCCGCCGTCTTCACGTGAAACAGGGTAGGGCAGCCGCCGCCCCTGGATGGACGGTTGGACGCCTAGCGTGTCCATGGACACGGCAGACGTCCAATCGTTGAGGGGCCGTCGCACAGCGCGCGAGCACGCAGGCCCGGCGCTGGCGGCGGCTCACCCGCGCGCGCCGGTCGCGGAGTCGGCGGTCTGGCCCTCGGCCTCGCGGAAGCGCCGGCGCGAGAGCTCGATCTCCTGGATCGCGTCTTCGCGCGGGTACCAGCCGTCGACCCGCACCGTCTTCTGCTCGAGGTCCTTGTAGATCGAGAAGAAGTGGGCGATCTCGTCGCGGAGCTGCTTGGGCAGGTCCTCGAGCTTCTCCATCGTGTTCCAGCCGGGGTCCGAGAGCGGCACGCACAGGACCTTGTCGTCGATCCCCTTGTCGTCCTCCATCCGGAAGAGGGCGATCGGCTTGACGTCGATCATGCAGCCCGGGAACGTCGGCTCGGAGACGCTCACGATCGCGTCGAGCGGGTCGCCGTCCTGGGCCAGGGTGTTCGGGATGAAGCCGTAGTCGGTCGGGTAGACGACCGAGGAGAACAGAAAGCGGTCGAGGACCAGCGCGTTGCGCTCGTGGTCCCACTCGTACTTGTTCCGGCTCCCCTTGGGGATCTCGACCACGCAGGCGAAGGACTCCTCGGCCACGGCTGCCAGATTAGTCGCCCTCCCCCGTGGGCGAATCTCAGCGCCTCGGCTCGGTACGCCGACCAC
>DASQXU010000008.1:0-10374 GCA_035639555.1 Thermoleophilaceae bacterium | reverse complement strand
CCCTCGCCCCGCCCCACGCGCTTGCGCTTGCGGCGCGATCCCGTCGTGGGCCCGACGCTGTGCAGGCCGATGCGCTCGCTCACCGCTCCTCCACCTCCACGAGGTGGGCGACCGAGCGCAGGACGCCGCGAACCGCGGGGTCGTCGCGCCGCTCGCTTCGGCGGCCGATCCGCCCGAGCCCGAGGGTGCGGAGCGAGTCCCGCTGCTTGCGGCTCGCGCCATTCTGCGAGCGGACCTGGGTGATGTGGAGCGTGCCGGCCATCAGCTCGCTGCCTCGGCGGCGGGCTCGGCGGCGCCTTCGGCGGCCTCGATCCCGAGCACCTGCTGCACGGTGAGTCCGCGGAGCTCCGCAACCTCCTCGGGGCTGCGCAGGGAGCGGAGCGCGTCGACGGTGGCCTTGACCAGGTTGATCGGATTCTGGCTGCCGAGCGACTTGGATAGGACGTCGCGCACCCCGGCGAGCTCGAGCACCGCCCGCACTCCCCCGCCGGCGATCACGCCCGTACCCTCGGAGGCGGGCTTCAAGAGCACCTGGGCGGCGCCGTGCCGGCCGACCACCTGGTGAGTGATCGTGGTGCCGTGCATCGGGACCCTGAACAGGCCGCGGCGGGCGCGCTCGACGCCCTTCTGGATCGCCACCGGGACCTCGTTGGCCTTCCCGTAGCCCACGCCGACCATCGAGCGCTCGTCCCCGACCACCACGAGGGCGGTGAACGAGAAGCGCCGGCCGCCCTTGACGACCTTGGCGACACGGTTGATCTCGACGACCCGCTCCTGGAGGTCCTGGCCGCCCTGGCCGCGCGTCCTGTCCCTAGAGGCCATGCCGTCTCACCGTAGCGAACGTCTAGAAGACGAGATCGCCCTCGCGGGCGCCCTCCGCGAGCGCCCTCACCCGTCCGTGGTAGCGGTAGCCGCCGCGGTCGAAGACGCACGTTGCGACGCCGGCCTCCTTCGCCCGCGCGGCCAGCAGCTCGCCAGCTCGGCGCGCCTGGGCCATGCGCGGGAGCTCCCTCAGCTCGGGCTCGGTCCACGCCACGGCGGCGAGCGTGTGGCCCCGGTCGTCGTCGATGAGCTGGGCGACCACGCCCCGATTGGAGCGAAAGACCGACAGCCGCGGGCGCTCGCTCGTGCCTCGGATGCGGGCGCGGACGCGGCGGCGGCGACGCAGCCGGCGGGCCGGCTTGGTGGCGGTGCTCACGCCCGCTTGCCCACCTTTCGGGCGACGTACTCGCCCTGGTACCGGATCCCCTTGCCCTTGTAGGGCTCGGGGGGCCGGACCTTGCGGATGCGCGCCGCCACCTCGCCCACCGCCTGCTTCGAGATCCCCCGCACCACGATCTGCGTCGGCGCCGGCACCTCGAGCTCGATTCCATCTGGTGCCTGGACCGTGACGGTGTGGGAGTAGCCGACCGACAGCTCGACCGCGCTCCCGCGGAGCTGCGCCCGGTAGCCGACGCCCTGGATCTCGAGCCGCTTCTCGAAGCCCTCGGTCACCCCCTGGACCATGTTGGCGATCAGGCTCCGCGTGAGCCCGTGGAGGGCCCGGTGCTCGCCGCGGTCGGTGGGGCGTCGGACGACGAGCTGGCCGTCCTCCTGGGTCACCTCGATGTCACGGGCGACGCGCTCGGAGAGCTCCCCCCGGGGACCCTTGACCCGCACGAGCTCGGGCTCGATCGCCACCTCGACCCCGTCGGGCACCGGGATGGGCTGCTTGCCGATCCGGCTCACCGGCCGCTCCTCACCACACCCTGGCCACGAGCTCGCCGCCGACCCGTTGGCGGCGCGCGTCGTGACCGCTCATCACCCCGCGCGAGGTGGAGACGATCGCCGTGCCCATGCCGCCGAGCACCTTCGGCACGTCGTCGGCGTTCACGTAGCGCCGACGCCCGGGCTTCGACACCCGCTCGAGGCCGCTGATCGCGGGGCGGCGGTCCTCGGTGTACTTCAAACGCAGGCGCAGCGTACGACCGACCCGCGCCGGCTCGACCGCATAGTCCTCGATGTAGCCCTGCTCGGCGAGGATGCGGGCGATCTCGGCCTTGAACTTCGACGCCGGCATCTGCACGTCGTCGTGGTCGGCCACCAGCGCGTTCCGGACGCGGGTGAGGAAGTCTGCGATCGGGTCGGTCTGCATCGATCTCGTGGCGCTACCAGCTCGACTTCGTGAGCCCGGGGATCATGCCCTCGTGGGCGATCTCGCGGAGGCAGATGCGGCACAGCCCGAACTTGCGCAGGTACGCGCGGGGGCGGCCGCAGCGCCGGCAGCGGTTGTAGTTCCTGGTCTCAAACTTCTGGGGGCGCTGGGAGCGCACCCACTGTGAGGTCTTGGCCATTCGCTCCTAGCCCTCCTCGTTCGTCGATCCGGCGGCGGCCTCGCCCTCGGCGGGCTCTCCCTCGGCGGATTCGGGCCGAGCGTAGGCCTCCGGGTTCTCCTGCTTCAGCTGCTCGAGCGCGGCCTGCTCGGCATCGGCCCGCCGGCGCGCCTGCTCGCGGCGGCGCTCCTCTTCGTCCTCCACCGCCACGCCCGCCTCGCGGCGGAACGGCATGCCGAGCTCCTGGAGCAGGGCGAGGGCCTCCTCGTCGGAGCCCGCGCTGGTGGTGATCGTCACGTCGAGTCCCCGGACCTGGTCGATCGAGTCGTAGTCGACCTCCGGGAAGATGATCTGCTCGCGGATGCCGAGCGAGTAGTTGCCGCGCCCGTCGAAGGAGCGCGGGCTGAGCCCCCGGAAGTCGCGGATCCTCGGGATCGCCACCGACATCAGCCGGTCGAGGAACTCGTACATCCGCGCCCCCCTGAGGGTCACCGTCGCCCCGACCGGCATGCCGGCCCGCAGCTTGAAGGCGGCGATCGACTTGCGGGCCCGGCGGACGTTCGGGCGCTGCCCGGCGATGGTGGCCAGCTGGTCCATGGCGGCGTCGAGGACGTTCGAGTCCTGCTTGGCGTCGCCGATCCCCATGTTCAGCGTGATCTTCTCGATGCGGGGGACCTCCATGGCGCTGCGGTAGCCGAAGCGCTCCGCGAGCCCGGGGCGGATCTCCTGCTCATAGCGCTCCTTGAGCCGAGCCGGGATGCGGGCCTGGGTAGCCGCCTCCATCAGTCGATGTCCTCCCCCGAGCGCTTGGCGACGCGCACGCGGCGGCCGCCGTCGCGCCGGACGCCTACCCGGGTCGCCTGACCGCTCTTCGGATCGACCAGCATCACGTTCGACACGTGGATCGGGCCGGGCTGCTCGACGATGCCGCCGATCTCCTGCTGCCGTTGGGTGTCGCGCAGCGTGCGCGGCCGGATGTGGCGCTTCTGGATCGCCACCCCCTCGACGTAGACCCGCTGGCGCTCGGGGTCGACCCGGAGCACCCGCCCGGTCTTGCCGCGGTCCTTGCCGGTGATGATCTTCACCACGTCGTCGCGTCGGATTCGCATCCCCATCGCTAGAGCACCTCCGGGGCGAGTGAGACGATCTTCATGAAGTTGCGCTCGCGCAGCTCGCGGGCCACCGGCCCGAAGATGCGCGTGCCACGCGGGTTGTTCTGGTTGTCGATCAGCACGGCGGCGTTCTCGTCGAAGGCTATGTAGGTGCCGTCATCGCGCCCGAACTCCTTGCGCGTGCGGACGACCACCGCCTTCACCACGTCGCCCTTCCGCACCGATCCGTGCGGGATGGCCTGCTTGACCGTGCCGACGATCACGTCTCCCACGCCGGCGCTGCGGCGCTGCGATCCGCCCTGGACCCGGATGCACAGGATCTCGCGGGCGCCCGTGTTGTCCGCGACCCTCAGGCGGCTCTCCTGCTGGATCATCTCGCCCTCTCCAGCACCTCGACCAGGCGCCAGCGCTTGGTCCGGCTGACCGGGCGGCTCTCTACCACGCGCACGGTGTCGCCCTCGTGCGCCTCCTCGCGCTCGTCGTGCGCGTGCAGGGTGGAGGAGCGGCGGACGATCTTGCCGTAGACCGGGTGCGGGCGCTGCGCGTCGATCCGCACGACGATCGTCTTCGCCGGCTTGTCGGAGACGACCACGCCCTGGCGTATGCGCGGCCGCCCGCCGGCCCTGGCGACCGGCGCGGTCGGCTCCACGCGCGGGCGCTCCGCCCGGCGCCGCTCGCGGGCGCGTGCCCGCCAGCGCCGCCGACCCGCGGCCCGGCGGCGCCGCTCCTCGGCCCGCTCTCTCGCGCGCTCCTCGGGGGAGCGGGGCGGTCGGGGCTCGCCGGCGCCCGAGCGTCGGCGCCGGCGGCGCTCCTTGGTAGACAGCTCCTCGGCCGGGTCCGCCGCGCGGGCATCGGCCTCGGCCCCGGCTTCCTCGAGCCCGCTTCCCTCGGCCGCCTCCTCCTGGGCGCGCTCGTCGCTCACGCTGTTCTCGCCCTTAGGCATCTCGCTGCCTTCTCAACTCTCGCTCCACGTCGATGCCCCGCTGCCGCGCGACGGTCAGGCCGCGGGCGAGGTCCTTCTTGGCCTGCTTCAGCCCGGCCGTGTTCTCGAGCTGCCCGGTCGCGTGCTGGAAGCGCAGGTTGAACAGCTCCTTCCGCGCGCCGTCCACGTGCTGCAAGAGCTGCGCGTCGTCGAGGTTGTGCACGTCGGCTGCCTTCACTGTTGCTCGGCCCCCTCACGGAGCACGAACTTGGTCTTGACCGGGAGCTTGTGCCCGGCGAGACGCATGGCCTCGCGGGCCAGCGGCTCGGGCACGCCCGAGAGCTCGAACATCACCCGCCCCGGCTTGACGACCGCGACCCAGCCCTCGGGAGAGCCCTTGCCGGAGCCCATGCGGGTCTCGGCCGGCTTCTTGGTGTACGGCTTGTCCGGGAAGACGTTGATCCAGACCTTCCCGCCCCGCTTGATCTTGCGGGTCATCGCCACGCGCGCCGCCTCGATCTGGCGGTTGGTGACCCAGCCGCGGTCGAGGGCCTTGAGGCCGTAATCGCCGAACTCGACGCGGGTGCCGCCCTTGGCGTTCCCGCGCATACGCCCGCGGTGCTCCTTGCGGAACTTGACGCGCTTGGGCTGGAGCATCAGGCACCGCCCTCCTCGACCTGCGGTGGAGGGGCGCCGCCGCCGGCCTGGGCCGGCTCGCGCTCGGGCGGCCTGCCCCCGCGCTGCCCGCCTCGCCGGCCGTCGCCGCCGCGGCCGATCTGCTGCGGCGCCTCGAGCTCGGTGAGGTCCTGGGCGAAGCCCTTGGGCATGATCTCGCCCTTGTTGATCCAGACCTTCACGCCGATCCGGCCGAAGGTCGTCCGCGCCTCCCAGAAGCCGTAGTCGATGTCCGCCCGCAGCGTGTGGAGTGGGACGCGACCGTCGGAGTACGACTCGGTGCGCGCCATCTCGGCGCCGCCCAGCCGCCCGGAGACCTGGATCCGCACTCCCTTGGCCCCCGACCGCATGGCAGAGGTCAGGGCGCGCTTCATCGCCCGCCGGAAGGCGACTCGGTTCTGGAGCTGCTCGGCGATCGACTGGGCGACGAGCTTGGCGTCCAGCTCGGGACGCTTGATCTCGAGGATGTTGACCTTGACCGCCTTGCCCGTCATGCGGTGGAGCTCACGCCGCAGCGCGTCGACCTCGCTTCCCGACTTGCCGATCACGATCCCCGGGCGCGCGGTGTGGATGTTGATCTCGACCTCGTTCTTGTTCTTCTTGATCGTGATGTCGGAGAGCCCGGCGTGGGCGAGCTTGCGCTCGATGTGCTGGCGGATGCGGATGTCCTCGAGCAGGTAGTCGGCGAACTCGCGCTCGTTGAACCAGGTCGACTTCCAGTCGTGGATGTAGCCGACCCGCAGCGACTCGGGATGGACCTTCTGACCCATGCTGTTACTCCCTCTCTCGACCCCGCTCGCGGCCGCCGCCGCCATCGTCGGCCGGCGCGGTCGTCAGGGTGATGGTCATGTGGCTGGTGCGCTTGTTGATTCGAGTGGCCCGGCCCAGAGCACGCGGCCGGTAGCGCTTGATGATCGGCCCCTCGTCCACGTAGGCGCGCTCGACCCGCAGCTCGTCGGCGTCGAGCTCGTGGTTCGACTCGGCGTTGGCCACGGCCGAGTCCAGGAGCTTCAGGATCTCGCTCGCCACGCCGCGCGGGGTGTGGGTGAGGATCTCCCGGGCCCGGGGCACCGGCTTGCCGCGGATGTGCTCCATGACGAGGCGGGCCTTGCGCGGCGCGCTGCGGACGTACTTGGCCTGCGCCCGAACGGTCACGGCGTCGTCGCTCACCGCACCCTCACCCGGTCGCTGCCGGCGTGGCTGCGGAAGGTGCGCGTGGGTGCGAACTCGCCGAGCTTGTGGCCGACCATCGACTCCGAGATGAAGACCGGCACGTGCTTGCGCCCGTCGTGGACGGCGATCGTGTGCCCGACCATCTCGGGAAAGATGGTCGAGGCCCGCGACCAGGTCTTGATCATCTGCTTCTGACCCGACTGGTTCATCGCCTCGATGCGCCGCATGAGGCGCTCCTCGACCCACGGCCCCTTCTTCGCGGAGCGCGACATCTACCGCCGTCCCCCCTTCTTGCCCCGACGCCGGCCCCGGACGATGAAGCGGTCGGAGGGCTTGCGCTTCTTGCGGGTGCGATAGCCGAGCGTCGGCTTTCCCCACGGAGTCACGGGGTGACCGCCCGGAGTGTGATGGGCCTCGCCGCCCCCGTGCGGATGGTCGACCGGGTTCATCGCCACCCCGCGGGTCTTCGGCCGCTTGCCCCGGTGCCGCGCGCGGCCGGCCTTGCCCAGGTCGACCAGCTCGTGCTCCGGGTTGCCGATCGCGCCCACGGTGGCCCGGCACTCCTGCGGGACCATCCGCATCTCCCCCGAGGGAAGCCGGAGGGTGGCGAACCGTCCCTCCTTGGCCACGAGCTGGATCGCGGTGCCGGCGGAGCGGCCGAGCTGCCCGCCCCGGCCCGGGGTGAGCTCGACGTTGTGCACGGTCGTGCCCGTGGGGATGGCGCGCAGCGGCAGGCTGTTGCCGACCGCGATGTCGGCGTCCTCACCGGAGACGACGGTCGCCCCTACCGCGAGGCGGGCGGGCGCGAGGATGTAGCGCTTCTCACCGTCCGCGTAGTGGAGCAGCGCGATGTGGGCGCTGCGGTTCGGGTCGTACTCGATGGCGGCCACCCGGGCCGGCACGCCGTCCTTGCGGCGCTTGAAGTCGATCCGCCGGTACTTGCGCTTCGCCCCGCCGCCCCGGTGGCGCGCGGTGATCCTCCCCTTGGTGTTGCGGCCGCCGGTCTTCGAGATGCCCTCGGTGAGCGACTTCTCGGGCTCGGCCTTGGTGACCGCGGCCTGGTCGGACCAAGTCGCGAACCGCCGCCCCGGGGTGACGGGCTTGTGCTTGCGGATGGCCACGGCTACCCGACCTCCGTAGGGGGTCGTCGCGGGGCGCGAAGATCAAGCGTCATCCCCCGACCTCCTGGCCTTCGAAGAGCTCGATGCTGTCGTCGGGGTGAAGGGTCACGATCGCCTTCTTCCAGCGCCGGCGCCGGCCCGAGGTGTAGGCGCGCCGCTTGGGCTTGGGCTTGACCCAGGCGGTCCTGACGCCGTCCACCCGCACGCCCCAGATCTGCTCGACCGCCTGGCGGACCTGCGTCTTGGTCGCCCGCTCGTGCACCCTGAACGTGTACTTGTTCGCGGCGAGGAGCGCATAGCTCTTCTCGGAGATCACGGGCTCGACGAGCACGCTCCGGGCGTCCATCAGGCGGCCTCCTCGGGGCTCGTCCGCTCGGGCGGCCTGGCCATCGTGGTCAGGCGCTCGAGCGCGGCCGGCGAGGCCAGCAGCCGGGCCGACGCGACGAGGTCGGCGACCCCCACGTCGTCGACGTGCCGGACCGACACCCCGGCGATGTTGCGGAACGACTTGGCGCAGGCCTCCTCGCCGTCGGCCAGCACCACCACAACGCTGCCCTCTCCCTCGAGCCCCTCGAGCGCCTCGACCGCGGCCTTGGTGGAGGGCGTCTCGAACCCGCCCGGCTCCACCACCGCGAGCGACCCGCGCCCGGCGTGCAGGGAGAGCGCCGCGCGCAGGGCCTTGCGGCGAGCCTTGCGGTTCACCTTGACCGTGTAGTCGCGCGGCTTCGGACCGAAGGCCACGCCCCCGCCCGTGCGCTGCGGCGTCGAGAGCTGGCCCACCCGAGCGCGGCCAGTGCCCTTCTGGCGCCAGGCCTTGGCGCCGGTCATCGCCACCTCGGCGCGCGTGCGGGTGGACGCCGTGCCGCGGCGCCGGGCCGCGAGCTCGGCGCGCACGATCTCGTGGACGAGCGCGCGGTGGAAGGGCTCGGCGAACACGCTCTCCTCCAGACGGACCTCCGGCTTGCCGCCGATCGTCGGGGCCTCGAGTGGCACTAGCCCTCCCTCCTGATCTCCACGACCGAGCCCTTCGGCCCGGGGACCGCGCCCCTGACCAGGAGGAGGTTCTGATCGGGTCGGACGTCCACCACCTCGAGCCCCCGCTGGGTCACCCGCCGGTTGCCCATCTGACCCGGCATGCGCAGGCCCTTGAACACCCGGGAGGGAGTGGCCGACGCCCCGATCGCCCCCGGAGCCCTGATGTTGTGCGAGCCGTGGGTGACCGGGCCGCGGTGGAAGCGGTGGCGCTTGATGCTCCCCTGGAAGCCCTTGCCCTTGGAGGTGCCGGAGACCTTGACCTTCTGGCCCTTCTCGAACGCGTCTCCGACCCCGAGCCGGGCTCCGACCTCGAGTTCGTCCGTGGGGCCGCGGAACTCGCGCAGGTGGCGCAGCGGCGGCACCCCGGCCTTCTTCAGGTGGCCGAGCTCCGGCCGACTCAACCGCTTCTCCCGGACCTCGTCGAAGCCGAGCTGCACGGCGTCGTAGCCGTCGCGCTCCGCCCGCCGGATGCCGGTGACGAAGCACGGGCCGGCCTCGAGCACGGTCACGCGCTCGACGCGTCCGTCCTCGTCGAAGACCTGCGTCATCCCCAGCTTGCGTCCGAGTAGGCCGGCCGCCATTCCGTCACCTCTTGCGGGCCATCCAGGCCCGCGCCCTGATCTTGCGCTTCGACGCCACGTCTCAGATGAGCTGGATCTGGATGTCGACCCCCGCCGGCAGGTGGTCGAGCCGCTGCAGCGAGTCGACCGTCTTCGGCGTCGGCTGGAGGATGTCGATCAGCCGCTTGTGGGTGCGGATCTCGAAGTGCTCGCGGGAGTCCTTGTCCTTGAACGGCGACCGGATCACGCAGTACACGTTCTTCTCGGTCGGCAGCGGGACCGGGCCGGACACCGAGGCGCCGGTCCGCACGGCCGTGTCCACGATCTCCTTGGCGGCCGTCTCGATCGCCGAGTGGTCGTAGGCCTTCAGCCGGATCCGGATCTTGTTCTGCGTGAGCGTTGCCATTTCGTCTGGGCGGAGCGGACTGTCCTTGGACACACTCGGGGGCGAGTCCTGGACCCGCCCCCGAAGCCTCCTGTGAGGTCGCCCCTACTCGATGATCTCGGTCACCACCCCCGAGCCGACGGTACGGCCCCCCTCGCGGATCGCGAACCGGAGACCCTCGTCCATCGCGATCGGCTGAATGAGCTCGACCGTCATCTCGACGTTGTCGCCGGGCATGACCATCTCGACGCCCTCCGGCAAGTTGGCCACCCCGGTGACGTCGGTCGTGCGGAAGTAGAACTGCGGCCGGTAGCCCGAGAAGAACGGCGTGTGGCGGCCGCCCTCCTCCTTCTTCAGGCAGTAGACCTGGCTCTTGAACCGGGTGTGCGGCGTGATCGAGCCGGGCCTGCAGAGCACCTGTCCGCGCTCGATCTCCTCGCGCTTGATGCCCCGAAGCAGGCAACCGACGTTGTCGCCGGCCCGGCCCTCGTCCAGGATCTTCCGGAACATCTCGACGCCGGTGACCACGGTGGTGCGCGTCTCGGGGTGAATGCCCACGATCTCGACCTGGTCGCCGGTGTGGATCACGCCCTGCTCGATGCGCCCGGTGGCCACGGTCCCGCGGCCGGTGATCGAGAACACGTCCTCGACCGGCATCAGGAACGGCTTGTCAAGCGGCCGCTCGGGCTCCGGGATGTAGGTGTCGAGCTGCTCGGCGAGGTCGAGGATCTTCTGGGTGTACTCCGGGTCGCCCTCGAGCGCCTTGAGCGCCGAACCGACGACGAACGGGATGTCGTCGCCCGGGAACTCGTACTCGGAGAGCAGGTCGCGCACCTCGACCTCGACGAGCTCGAGGAGCTCCTCATCGTCGACCATGTCCGTCTTGTTGAGGAACACGACGATGTAGGGCACACCCACCTGACGGGCGAGCAGGATGTGCTCACGCGTCTGCGGCATCGGGCCGTCAGCGGCCGAGACGACGAGGATGGCGCCGTCCATCTGGGCCGCGCCCGTGATCATGTTCTTGACGTAGTCGGCGTGCCCCGGGCAGTCCACGTGGGCGTAGTGCCGGTTCTCCG
>DASQXU010000007.1:0-6983 GCA_035639555.1 Thermoleophilaceae bacterium | reverse complement strand
GACGATCCGCTCGTGGTGGCGGCGCTTCGACGCGAGCGTGCCGAGAGCGGAATCTCCACCAGCGGCGTGCGCGAAGAAGAGCTTGAGGAGCCCCTCATCCCGGACCTCGAAGACCTCGGGATCGGCCTGCAGCCAGTCCCGAAGCTCCTCGCGCCCAGCCGGCGTGAGGCGGTAGACGTTCCGCTTTCGGCCTCCCTGGGGACGCGCCTCCCCCTCGATCAGCCCCGCCTCGGTGAGTCGGCGGAGCTCCGGGTAGATCTGTCCGTAGCTGGCCGCCCAGAACAGGCGCGTGGATTTGTCGACGATCGACTTGATCTCGTAGCCGCTCATCGGCCGCCAGCCGAGCATTCCGAGGATCACGTAGGCGGTGCTCGAGAGCTTCATATATCGCAGAGATATATCAGGAAGCGACATGGGCGGTCTGTGCCGTGCGTCACAGACGCCTCGGCGGCGGCCGATCACCGACACGAGATCGGACTTTCAGACGGGCCGACTAACGCTCTGCCTCAGAGCGCGTCGAGTAGGCCGCCTCGAGTGCTTCGTCGGTGCTCCCGTACTCCCCGCCCTCGACGATGCGTCCCCCGCGAACCGTCCAGAGGAACACATATGTGCCGTGGACCGGTGCCCCGGTCGCGCTGCCTCGACCTTGCAGCTCGGCGACCCCGATGACTTGGTCCCCCAGATCGATCCAGTCGTGAACGTCGAACCGTAAGTCGTCGAACGTCTCGAGCCAGGCCGACGTGTAGCGCTTGAGCTCGTCGAGTCCGATGCGTACGCCGGCGTCCGGCTCGTCGGCTCGAGAGCGATAGACCAGATCGGGATGGAAGCAGCCGAAGTACGCCTCGAGCTCTCGGGCGTTGAAGGCGTCGATCGCGCCCTGCAGCAGCCTCAGGTTCGCCCGCGACACGGCCTCATTATCGAAACCGACCCGCGGCTCGGGCGGACGCCGACCCCGGCGCGCCCGGCGCTAGGCCGGCGCGCTCCCCCGTTCGCCGACCGGCGCCTCGGCCGCTGCGTACCGGGCCTCGTCGGCGTACCGCGCGTCGAGGTCGACCAGGTCGTTGAAGTCGTCGAACGCCAGCATGCGGTCGATAGCGCCTGCGGTCGTCCCCCGCTCCCGCAGTTCGACGAGCACCTCCCGCACCGCCCTCGCGGCGGCGAACAGGGCGGCCACCGGGCACACGATCAGCGAGAAGCCGAGCTGCCGCAGCTCGCTTCGTGAGAGGTGGGGCGTCAGACCACGCTCGACCATGTTCGCGACAAGCGGCGGGGGCAGCGCCTCGGCGATCCGCTGCAACTCCTCGACGGACTGTGGCGCCTCCACGAACAGGGCGTCGGCGCCGGCCTCCTTGTAGACGAGGCAGCGCTCGATCGCGGCGTCTAGTCCGAGCGGCTGGCGGGCATCGGTGCGGGCGACGACGAACAGGTCTCGCTCGCCCCGGGCGTCGACCGCCGCGCGCAGCTTGGCGGCGTGCTCCTCGACCTCGACCACGCGCTTGCCGGCCATGTGCCCGCACTTCTTCGGCCAGACCTGGTCCTCCAGGAACAGCCCAGCCGCGCCGGCGTCCTGCAGATCGCCGACGGTACGCATGACGTTCAGGGCGTTGCCGTAGCCGGTGTCGGCGTCGACGACGACGGGCGCGCGCGACACGCGACAGACCGCGCGCGCGGCATCGGCCATCTCAGTCTGGGTGAGAAAGCCGAAGTCGGGCTCGCCGAGCCGTGAGGCGCTGACCGAGTAGCCCGAAATGAACACCACGTCGAAGCCCACCTGGGCGGCGATTCGCGCGGTGAGCGCGTCGTAGACGCCCGGCATCAGGACGGTGTCGCGCGCGAGGAGCTCGCGGATGTGCTGGGCGGCGGTCATCGCCAGCGACCCTAGCGGGCGTTCCGGGATGCGGCCAGGAAAAGCGGTGGCTCGCGGCGCGTGCCCCCGAAGCCGGGCCGGTGTGGGTCGCCTGTGACGGCCTCCGACCTGGCTAGAGCCGCCGTCCGACAGGAGGGGGTCCCCTCAGCGGTCCCGGCCATACTCTGTGCCCGTCGAGCGGAGGAGCGCCATGACTGAGTCGCAGACGGTTGGTCGGAAGTGTCCGGCGCGTGAAAATTTCGACCCCCTGAGCAGCGGGTTCCTGGCTGATCCGTACGCGGTTCTGGCCTCGCTGCCGGTCCGCGAGCAGCCGGTGTTCTATGCGCCGAGCATCGACTACTACGTCGTCACGCGGTACTCCGACGTCGAATCGGTCTTCCTCGACCCCGAGACGTATTCGGCGGCGGCCGCGCAGTTGCCGATCGTCGACCTCGTGCCCGAGGCGGTACGGATCCTTGCCGAGGGTGGCCACCGCCCCCAGCCGTCGATGGTGAGCCTCGACCCGCCGGCGCACACCCGGCTGCGTCGGCCCGCGTCGCGAGCGTTCACTCCGCGCCGGGTGGCGGAGATGGAGCCGCGAATCCGCGCGACGCTCGATGAGCTGCTCGACGCGGTCGATCCGAGGGCGCCGTTCGAGCTCGTGCGCGCGCTGACGTTCCCGCTTCCGGCGACCATCATCTTCTCGTTCATGGGCCTCCCCGAGAGGGATTGGCCCACGCTCAAGACGTGGTGTGGCAGCCGTGCCTCGCTGGCGTGGGGGCGGCCGGACGAGGGCGAACAGGTCGAGCACGCCCGCAACATGGCTGCGTACCGGCGCTACCTGCGGGAGTTCGTGGCCTCGAGGGTCGACTCGCGCGCCGACGACTACTGCAGCGCACTGCTCGCGATCCACGACGAGGATCCGGACCCGCTGACCCACGAGGAGATCGCCTCGATTTTGTTCTCGCTCTCGTTCGCGGGGCACGAGACGACGAACTACCTGATCGGCAACCTCGTGCGCAGGATGCTCGAGGACCGCTCGCGCTGGGAGGCAATCGCCAGAGACCCGTCGCTGATCCCGGGCGCCGTCGAGGAGACGCTGCGCTACGACACCTCGGTTCCGGCCTGGCGCCGCATCACCAAACGTCCCGTCACCCTCGGAGGCGTCGACCTCCCCGAAGGCGCGAAGCTGTTCCTCTGGCTCGCCGCCACGGGCCGCGACCCGGACGTGTTCCCCGAGCCCGAGCGCTTCGACCCGACCCGCGAGAACGCTCGCCACCATCTCGCCTTCGGAAAGGGCATCCACTACTGCGCCGGCGCGAGCCTCGGCAAGCTCGAGGCGCGGCTCGCCCTCGAGGGTCTCATGACCCGCTTTCCGAACCTACGCCTGGTGGATGGCCACGCGATCCGGTTTCACCCGAACATCTCGTTCCGCGGGCCGCTCGAGCTCTGGGTCGACCCGCGCGGACGTTGGATCGGAGTTGCCGCGGACGCCCTGCCGCCGCGCACCCTGGAGCGCCCCGCGTAGAGCGCCCTCTCGGCGGTATCCACGAGGAGCTCGACGGCACGGTCGGTCGACAGGCCGCGGCCGGTGTAGAGCGCGTCGAAGCTCTCGAAGCTCGTGAGCACCCAGAGCACGTGCTCGGCGTCCTCCACGCTGAGGCCCTCACGGAGGACGCCCTGCTCGGCGAGGCGCCCCGCGAGCCGCGCCATCCCGCGTCCTCGCTCCTCGTCCATCCTTCTCACCACGCCGCCGACGGCTTGCTCGTCGAGCTGTGCCATGGAGCGCAGAGCGCGGTAGATGTCGCGGTTCGCAGCCAGCATCTCGCTCGCCGCGCGGAAGCCGGCGCGCAGGTGCTCGCGGGCATCCGGCTGGTGCTTGGCATCGAGCAGCCTCGCATAGCCCGAGCGGGCGGCGAGCTCGCGGCCGACCGCATCGAAGAGCCCCGAGCGCGAGCCGAAGATCGCGTAGACGGTCGAGCGCGCCACGCCGGCCATGTGCGCGACCTGGTCGATCGCGACCCGCTCGGCGGGCGCCTCGCGCAGGCGGGTGAAGACCGCCTCGATGATCCGCATCCGCGTGCGCTCGGCCTCCTCGGCGCGCGCGCGCTGCTCGTACGGTCGCGTCGCCATCGGGGTCATTCTACTTTGGTCGGACACTTCGTCCGCCGAAATGCTATATTCGCTCGGACACATTGTCCGATGAAAGGTGAAGCCGCATGAGTGTCGGGGTTGAGGAGTTCGAGGTCGTGGTCGTCGGCGCCGGTCCCGGCGGCCTGGCGAGCGGGGTGACGCTGGGTTCGTACGGCGTCGACACGCTGGTTGTCGAGCGGCGGTTGTCGAGCTCGACATTGCCGCGAGCGACGGTGGCGAGCACCGGGACGATGGAGCTGCTTCGCCGGTGGGGCCTCGAGCAACGCGCCTGGGAGCGGTCGATCGACGTCGAGTGGCAGGCGTGGGCCTGCCCAACGCTCGCCGCCGTCGATGACGGCGAGACCGTCGAGGTTGGCCTGCCGACACGCGAGCAGGCGGCGCTCGTCAGCCCGACCTCACCCGCCTGCCTGGGCCAGGACGAGCTCGAGCCACTCCTCGAGGAGCACCTCGGCTCGCTCGCAAGCGTCCGTCTCGAGCGCGGGGTCGAGCTCGTCGGCCTCGAGCACGGACGCGACGGCGGCCATGTGCTCACGCTGGCCGGTCCGGGCGAGCGCCGCCGCGCGATCCGCGCCCGGTACGTGATAGGCGCCGACGGCATGCGAAGCAGGGTCCGGGAAGAGCTCGGGATCACGACTGAGGGCTCGGAGAAAATCGCCGAGCGCCTCGGGGTCCTCTTTCACGCCCCGATCTGGAATCTCGTTCGCGAGCACCGCTACGGCATCTACTTCGTCACCGGCGAGCCCGAGGAAAGCAGCTTCCTCCCCGCCGGCGAGCCGGATCGCTGGCTCTTCGGCATGCCGTGGGATACCTCGGCCGGCGACGTCGAGGCGCTCACCACCGAGCAGGTGAAGCGGTGGATTCGCGACGCCGCCGGCGACCCCGGTCTGCCGATCGAGATCGACCGCTGGATGACGGTTACCTTCGGCGTCGGACTCGCCGAGCGATTTCGAGCCGGCGACGCGTTCCTGATCGGCGATGCCGCGCACCGGGTGAGTCCGCGAGGCGGAACCGGGCTCAACACGGCCATCCGCGACGGCTTCGACATCGGCTGGAAGCTCGCTTGGGTCCTGCGCGGCTTCGGTGGCGAGCGGCTGCTCGAAAGCTACGAGCGGGAGCGTCGACCAGTGGCGGAGTTCAACACGCAGCGCTCGGTCCGCGCCGACGGCTCGATCTTGGGCACCGGGCTCGGTCTCAGCGCCGACATCGGCGGGCGGATCGGCCACGTCTGGGTCCCGCGCGACGGCGGCCTCGTCTCGACGCTCGACCTGCTCGACGGCGGACTGACGCTCTTCGTCGGGCCCGACTGGGACGGCTCGCTGCCGACCCGCGATCCCGGCTCACCGCCGGTGACCGTGCAGCGGCTGGACGCGATCGCGGCCCGCGGCCTCGGCCTGACGACGACGGGCTCGCTGCTAGCCCGGCCCGACGGGTACCCCGTCGCCCTCTGGAACGGGGACGAGCCGGGGCCGGCGCGGCTGGCTGGGGCGATCGCCGCGGCGAGCGGCTCAGCGCCCGCGGCCCGGGTTGGCGGGTCTATGCGTCGGCGGCCGAGCGGTGCTTCACACCTTCGCGTGCGAAGCTCGCGAGCTGCGGGCCACTGACCACCACCTCTCCGACGGCCTCGTCGATCGCCCCGAGCACGTCCCCGGAGAGGTCTACGCCCGAGGCCGCTGCGTTCGCATGCACCTGCTCGGGTCGCGAGGCGCCGATGATCGCCGAGGCGACGTTCTCCTCGCGCAGCACCCAGGCGAGCGCCATCTGCGCCATGCTCAGCCCGGCCCCCTCGGCGATCGGCACTAGCCGCTGGACCGCCGCGAGGACCTGGTCCGAGAGATACCGGTCCATGGCCCAGCCCATCGCCTCGCTCGCGGCCCTGGAGTCGTCCGGGGGTCGCTCGCCGGCCCTGTACTTCCCGGTCAGCACGCCCTGGGCGAGCGGCGACCAGACGATCTGGGAGATCCCGTGCTCGGCGCAGAAGGGGATCAGCTCGGCCTCGGGTGCCCGCCAGATCAGGTTGTACTGCGGCTGGGACGAGACCCACTTCTTGGCGCCGGGAACCTCGAGTCCGGCCTCGACCTGCTCGACGGTCCACTCGCTGAACCCGAGCTCGCGGACCTTCCCCGCCGCAGAGACGTCGGTGAGCGCCTCCATCGTCTCCTCGATCGGAGTGTCCGGGTCGGGGCGGTGACACTGGTAGAGGTCGAGGTAGTCGGTTCGAAGGCGGCGGAGGGAGGCGTCGAGCTGCTTGTGGATCTGCTCGCGCGAGAGCCCGCGGTCGGTGTCGCTCATCGGGAAGAAGACCTTCGTGGCGAGCACGAACGACTCGCGCCGGTAGTCCGAGAGGATCTCGCCCCACGCCTCCTCGGCGGCGCCGCGTCCGTAGACGTTTGAGGTGTCGAAGAAGGTGATCCCCGCGTCGAACGCCGCCCGCGTGCAAGCCTCGGTCTGCTCGCGCTCGACGCCTACGCCGTAGGTGAGCCACGAGCCAAGCGAGATCTCCGAGACCTCGATGTCCGAGTCGCCGAGCCTGCGGTAGCGCATCGGGCCCGACTCTAGTCGGTGGTGTCCTAGGGGCGCCGCCGCAATCGGCGCGGATCGCCTACGCCCGAAGCACGCTAGTCGTAGGGCTCGTCGGCCGTCCGCCCGCGGGGGTTGGCAAGCGCCAGGATGGCGCCCGCGTACCGAGAGGCCCTTGCCTGGGCAAGCCCGCCGGGCGGGAGCTCGACCACGAAGGCCGTAGTACCCCTAAGGCTTTGATCCTGCCAGCCGACGGCGCTCCCCGGGTAGCGCGGAAGGCGACGAAGTGGGAGACCCGCGAGCCGTGCGAAGCGCCGTTCGACCCCTACGTTGCCGCCCGACTGGTCGACCAGCGCTAGGGGCTGGTGGAACCAGATCGCCACCTGTGGACGCAGTCGCTCGATCAGCCGGTGAGCGACTCGGGCCTCGGGCTCCGACAGGGGGCGGGGCCCGGAATACTGGGAGT
>DASQXU010000006.1:0-2359 GCA_035639555.1 Thermoleophilaceae bacterium | reverse complement strand
GATCACCACGACGGCGAGCACAAGCGAGGCCGGCGCCAGGACTAGGGCGGCGACCGCGGCGGCGCGCTGTCGCCCCCTGCCTCGGGTCATAGCATTCGCCTCCCGTGAGCGCGCCCGACGCGGATGCCGCCGACCGGGCGCCTCGGTGGCGCCACCCGTCTTGGCTCGAGGATGTGCAGCGCGTCGACGCGGCGGTATACGCCACGATCGCCCGCACGCCGACCCCGAGCCTCGACCGCGCGATGAGGCGAATCGCGCGCGCCGCCGACTACTCGCGCCTCTCGCTTGCGTCGGCCGGCGTCCTCGCGCTCGCGGGCGGCTCGAGCGGTCGCCGAGCGGCTTGGATGGGGCTTGCCTCTGTCGCCGGGACGGCGAGCCTCGTTAATGCGGTCCTGAAGCCGCTCGGCCGGCGGCGTAGGCCGAACCGCGTGACGCAGACGGTCCCGACCGCGCGCCAGGTCCCCATGCCGGTCTCGAGCTCGCTGCCGTCGGGGCACTCGGCGGCGGCCTTCGCGTTCGCAACCGGGGTCGGGCACGTCCTGCCCCAGGCGGCGGCGCCCCTGCGAGGGCTGGCCGCGGTCGTCGCCTACTCGCGCGTGCACACCGGAGTCCACTATCCGGGCGACGTGATCGCGGGAGCGCTGATCGGCGCCGCGCTGGCCCAGGCGACCACGCACGCGCTCGATCGCCACTGGCACTAGGTCGTCGACCATGATGCGTGGTGCTGCTGCGGGTGAACGATAGTTGCGCCAGGTCAAGGCATCGACCGGGGTCGGCGGGAAAAGCGTCAACGTCCCGAACGACGCCAGCGCGAAGAACCGCATCGAGGCGAAGACCGAGACCGGCGGGCTGACGATCGGGAAGGGCTGAGCACCTCGCGCGCCGGGGGACGGATCGGCCGCCTGCTCGTCGGGCTCGGGCCCGGGGCGGCCGGAACGGGTTCGCGTCCTGATGCGCTCGCCCCTGATCGGCTCGCCTTCGCGAGGTCGCTGCCATCGCGCACTACATCGACCAAGAAACGGCGCAATCGAGCTGAGAGGCGTTCCAGCCCGATCGTCGCCATACGATCACGCTCGGGCGAGTCACGACTCGAGGGACTCACAGCATCTACCTCGGAGGCCGCGGCAACAGGCGGCCCACTGTGGTGCTCGAAGCCGGCACCGGCGACCCCGCGCCGGCTGACCGTACGCAGACGGCTCTGCCGCCGGCTTACTCTCAGCTCTCCACGGGCTGGGGCGCACAGGTGCCGAGGTTGATCAATCGAGCACGCCCCGCGGGTGCGCGGGCTTCTCTGCCGACGCCGTCCGCGGTTGCCGGCGGCGAGCTGCCGGCAATTCCGGATGACAGCGGAGGATTTCCGTTCGAGACTTTGGATAGACGCGGGAAGGAGTCGAGATGCCACCGACCGCCCGACACCCCGCCCGAGCCGCCAGGGCTCGAGCAGGAGCTCCACGAGCTTCAGGAGGAGGAGTCAGCGCTCGACGTAGCCAGCCGTCGCCCTCGCAAGGGCGTCGGTGAGGGCAAGGACCTCCGTTTGGACCAGCTCAGGGACCCGGTGCTTGCCGCCTTTCGGCCACCGTGGCGAGGGTTGCGGCCTCGTCGAGGAACTCGGAGGCCGCCGACGCTCCGGCGCGAGCGCGAGCGAGCCGGTCGGCAGGTCTGTGCTCCTCACGGTACCCGGCCTACGGCGAGCGGTGGCATGCTTGCGGAGCCGCGACTCCTGCCCGTCCAAATCGCTCTTTCCGCCGAGCCAGCGCATGAACGCTGCGGCTCAACGACTGCCCGCCCGCCGCGTCCATTGCGAGCGTAAGTGGTACGAGCTGGCGTCCGCTTCTCCACAGCCCGCCGCAGTAGCCTCCGCGAGTACGAACCGACCGGGAGAGCGCGGGATCGCGCCGAAGCGCATCGACCCGCACGATGCCTGAGATGAGCGATCCAAGTCCGCAGGTGCTCGTGGTCGGCGCCGGCCCGACCGGCCTGCTGCTCGCGGCGGAGCTGGCGCGACGGGACGTTGGGTGCATGCTGATCGACGCGCTCGACGCTCCCCGAGGCTGGGACCGGGCGACGGTCGTGCACCCGAGGTCGCTGGAGATCTTCGAAGCGCTCGGACTCGCGGACCGGTTCCTCGCCGAGGGCGTCAAGATCCGGGCGGCGCGGTTTCACTCCGACGGCGACATCCTGGGCGAGCTGAACCTCGAGCTCACCGGAAGCCGCTACGGGTTCGACCTGGGACTCTCCGAGGAGGTCACGGAGTCGCTCCTCACCGACTTTCTCGAAGCCAACGGCGGTGCCGTCACCCGCTCCACCCGGCTGATCGGCTTGGTGCCGGGCGAGGACGCGGCGACGGTGAAGCTCGAGC
>DASQXU010000005.1:0-6234 GCA_035639555.1 Thermoleophilaceae bacterium | reverse complement strand
GAGGCGCTGCGGCGCACCCGCGAGACGGGCGAGCTGCACCTGTGGAGCCGCTCCCGCGACGAGCTCTGGCACAAGGGCGCGACCTCCGGCAACACGCAGGCGGTGCAGGCCCTCCGCTACGACTGCGACGCCGACGCGCTGCTCGCCCTGGTCGAGCCGGCCGGCCCGGCCTGCCACACCGGGGAGCGGAGCTGCTTCTTTCGGGGCGACCTCGAGCCCGCCCCGCACGAGGCGCTCCCCGCCCTCGAGCGCACGATCGCCGAGCGCCGCGAGTCGCCCCCGGCCGGCAGCTACACCGCCGAGCTCTTGCGCGACCCCCCGCGCATCGGCGAGAAGGTGCGCGAGGAGGCCGCCGAGGTGTCGCGCGCGGCGAGCGGCGAGGCGGACGGGCGCGTGGCCGAGGAGGCCGCCGACGTGCTCTACCACCTCTCGGTCCTCATGGCCTCCCGCGGCCTCACGATCGAGGACGCGCTCACGGAGCTGAATGGCCGCCGCCGTTGAGATCGCCGACCTCGAGCTGACCCCCGGCCCCGACGAGGTCCGCGAGCTCGCGCGCGAGCACACGCTCGTTCCCCTCCGCCACCGGTTCATCGCCGATTGCGAGACGCCGGTCTCCGCCTACCTCAAGCTGCGCGGCGAGGGCCCCTCCTTCCTGCTCGAGTCGGCCGAGCAGGGGCGCCGCTTCGGCCGCTGGTCGTTCCTCGGCTTCCGGCCGCGAAGCGTCATGCGGCTGGCCCGCGGCGAGCTCTCGGTCGACGGCGAGCCCCGTCCCTTCGACGATCCCTACGCCGCCGTCTCGGAGGAGCTTCGCCGCTACCGGATCGCGCCGCTCGTCGGGCTGCCCCCGTTTGCCGGCGGGGCGGTCGGGTTGTTCGGGTACGACCTCGTCCGCTCGGTCGAGCCGGCCGTGGGCAGCTCCGGCCCCGACGCGGTCGAGGTGCCGGACATGGCGCTGATGATCAGCGACGTGCTCGTGGCGTTCGACCACCTGCGCCACGAGGTCACCGTGCTGGCCAACGTGCTCACCGGCCGAGACCTCGAGCGGGCCTACCTGGAGGCGGCGAGCGCCATCGCCGACGTCCGCGAGCGCCTGGCCGCCCCGGTGCCGCGTGTGCGGGCCGGCCCGCGCGAGCCGCCCGAGCTCGAGTCGAACGTCGGGGCCGCCGGCTACGCCGAGTGGGTCGAGCGGGCCAAGGAGTACATCCGCGCGGGCGACGTCTACCAGGTGGTCCCGAGCCAGCGCTGGTCGGGGGAGGTCCCGGTCGAGGCGTTCTCGATCTACCGCGGCCTGCGGACCGTGAACCCGAGCCCCTACATGTACTTCCTCGACTTCGGCGACTTCCAGATCGCCGGGGCCTCGCCCGAGCCGCTCGTGAAGGTGTCCGGCCGTCGGGTGGAGCAGCGCCCGATCGCCGGCACCCGCCCGCGCGCCGCCACCGCGGAGGCCGATCTCGAGCGGGGCCGCGAGCTGCTCGCCGACGAGAAGGAGCGCGCCGAGCACGTGATGCTGGTCGACCTCGGCCGCAACGACCTCGGCCGGGTGTGCGAGTACGGGTCGGTCAGCGTCGACGAGCTGATGGTCGTCGAGACCTACTCGCACGTGATGCACATCGTCTCCTCGGTGTCGGGCACTCTGCGCGACGGGCTGGGCGCGATGGACGCACTGCGCGCATCGCTGCCTGCCGGCACTTTGTCGGGCGCCCCGAAGATCCGGGCGATGCAGATCATCGACGAGCTCGAGCCGGTCAGCCGAGGCCCCTACGGCGGGGCCATCGGCTACCTCTCCTACACCGGCGAGCTCGACACCTGCATCTACATCCGCTCGGCGCTGGTCAAGGACGGCCGCGTGCACGTCCAGGCCGGCGCCGGGATCGTGGCCGACTCCGATCCCCACTACGAGGTGCGCGAGACCGAGGCCAAGGCCGGCGCGGTGCTCGAGGCGATCGAGCTGGCCTGCCGCCAGGGGGAGTGGGCCTGATGAGGGTGCTGGTGCTCGACAACTACGACTCGTTCACGTACAACCTGGTGCAGTACCTGGGCGAGCTCCGGGCCGAGGTCGAGGTGGTGCGAAACGACGCGGCCGGCGTCGACGAGCTGCTCGAGCGCGGCGGCACCGAGCGCGTCGTCGTCTCGCCCGGGCCGTGCACGCCGGCCGAGGCCGGGGTCTCGGTCGAGGCGGTGCGTCGGTTCGCGGGCGCCGGCGTGCCGGTGCTCGGCGTCTGCCTCGGACACCAGGCCCTGGCCTCGGCCTTCGGCGGGCGGGTCGTCCGGGGCGAGCCGGTGCACGGCAAGACGGCCGAGGTAGAGCACGACGGCAGGACGATCTTCCGCGGTCTCGACACCCCGCTCGTGGCCGGGCGCTACCACTCCCTGGTCGTGGACGCCGAGCTGCCCCCCGAGCTCGAGGTCTCGGCCCGCTCCGGAGGGGTCGTGATGGCGATCCGCCACCGCGACCTGCCGGCCGAGGGCGTGCAGTTCCACCCCGAGTCCATCCTCACCCCCGAGGGCAAGGCGCTGCTCGGGAACTTCCTCGACGGCTAGATGCCCAACCCGGTGCTCACCGAGGCGATCGACCGCGTCGCCGGCGGCGAGGACCTCTCCGCCGCCGAGGCGGCCCGGGTGCTGGCGGAGATCATGGACGGCGGCGCCTCGGAGGCCCAGGCGGCGGCCTTCTTGATCGCCCTGCGCACGAAGGGGGAGAGCGTCCAGGAGATCGCCGGGCTGGCCCGGACGATGCGCGAGCTGGCGGTGAAGGTCGAGGTCGGCGGGACGCTGGTCGACACGGCGGGGACCGGCGGCGGCCGGCCGACGTTCAACGTCTCGACCACGGCGGCCCTGGTGGCCGCGGCCGCCGGCTGCCGGGTGGCCAAGCACGGCAACCGCTCGGCCACGAGCCGGTGCGGCTCGGCCGACCTGCTCGAGGCGCTCGGCGCCCGCATCGACCTCGGCCCGGAGCAGGTCGCCGAGTGCATCACGAGCGTCGGGTTCGGGTTCATGTTCGCGCCCCGCCACCACCAGGCCATGCGCCACGTCGTGCCGGTGCGCAAGGAGCTGGCCGTGCGCACGATCTTCAACTTCCTGGGGCCGCTCACCAACCCGGCCGGCGCCAGCCGTCAGGTGATCGGCGTGTCCGACCCCCGCTACCTGGAGACGATCGCCGCCGCGCTCGGCGAGCTCGGCACCGAGCGCGCCTTGGTAGTGTCGAGCGCCGATGGCCTCGACGAGTTCTCGGCCTCGGGGGCGACCCGAGTGGTGGAGCTGAAGGGCGGCAGGCTCGAGGGCTACGAGGTGACGCCCGAGGAGGTCGGCGTGGAGCGCTCGCCGGACGGCGCGGTCGGGGCGGGGGCCCCGGAGCAGAACGCCGAGGTCACGCGCCGGGTCCTCGCCGGCGAGCCCGGCCCGGAGCGATCGCTGACCCTGCTGAACGCCGGGGCGGCGATCTACGTCGGCGGCGCCGCCGGGTCGATCGAGGCCGGCGTCCGGCGAGCCCGCGAGGCGATCGACTCGGGGGCGGGGCGCGGGGTCATGGAGCGCTACGTGGCCCGCAGCCGGGAGCTCGGGTCGTGACCCCGCAGCTCGAGCGGCTCGTCGAGGACACCCGCGCCGCGCTCGCCCGGCGCAAGGAGGAGCGGCCCCTCGCGCAGCTCGAGCGAGAGGCGGCCGACCGCGGAGAGGGACGGCCGTTCGCGGAGGCCCTGGCCCGACCGGGCACGTCGCTCGTCGCCGAGCACAAGCGACGCTCGCCCTCGGCCGGCACGATCCGGGAGGGCGTGAGCTGCGTCGAGATCGTACGCGCCTACGAGCGCGGGGGCGCGGCCGCGATCTCGGTCCTGACCGAGGAGCTGAACTTCGGCGGCTCGCTCGCCGACCTGCGGGACGCGCGCGCCGCCACCGAGCTGCCGCTGCTGCGAAAGGACTTCACCGTCGATCCCTATCAGGTCTACGAGGCGAAGGCGGCGGGGGCCGACGCGGTGCTGCTCGTGGTCGCGACGCTCCGCCCCCGCGAGCTCGGCATCCTGCACGGCCTGGCTCGCGACCTCGACCTCGACCCGCTGGTCGAGATCTCGACGCACGAGGAGCTCGAGGTCGCGCTCGAGCTCGACGCCGACGTCATCGGGATAAACAACCGCGACCTCGACGACTTCTCGGTCGACATCCAGCGCACCTTCGACCTGCTGGCCGACGTGCCGGCGGGCAAGATCGTGATCTCCGAGTCGGGCATCGTCTACCGCGAGCAGGTCGAGGAGCTCGAACGCGTCGGGGTCGACGCCGTGCTGGTCGGCGAGGCGCTCATGCGCGCGCCCGACCCCGAGGCCGCGGTCCGCGAGCTCACCCGCACCGAAGAGCCGACCCAGGCCTGAACGGAGCGCTTCGGACTGCCCGTACCATGAGGGACGATGGCGACCCTACCCGACCTCGACCCGCCCGCCGTCGCCGAGTTCGGGTCGCGGCTCGCCGCCAACATCCGCCGGGCGGTCAAGGTCACCGAGGCCGGACTCCGGGACGTGCTCGTCGCCCTGCTCGCCGAGGGCCACGTGCTGATCGAGGACTACCCGGGCGTCGGGAAGACCGCGCTCGCCCGGGCGCTCGCCCGCTCGATCGCCGCCGAGTACGCGCGCATCCAATGCACGGCCGACCTGCTCCCCGCTGACGTCGTCGGCACGAACGTCTTCAACCAGCGCGAGAACCGGTTCGAGTTCCGCCCCGGGCCGGTGTTCGCGAACGTGGTGCTGGTCGACGAGGTGAACCGGGCCTCGCCCAAGACCCAGTCCGGGCTGCTCGAGTGCATGCAGGAGCGGCACGTGACCGTCGACAAGCACACCCACGAGCTCGCGCGCCCGTTCCTCGTGCTCGCCACCCAGAACCCGATCGAGTACGAGGGCACCTACCCGCTCCCGGAGGCGCAGCTCGACCGCTTCATGGTCCGGGTGTCGCTCGGCTACCCCTCGGCCGACGACGAGGCCGACATGCTGGCCGCGCACGCCGAGCGCGACCGCGTGCTCGACCTCGAGGCGGTGGCCGACGTGGGCGACGTGCTCGCCGCCCAGCGCGCCGCGGGCGCCGTCCACGGCAGCGAGGCGCTGCGCCGCTACATCGTCGCGGTGCTCGACGCCACGCGCGCCGACCCCCGGGTCGAACTCGGCGCCAGCCCCCGGGCCGGCCTGATGCTGTTCCGTGCCGCCAAGGCGCTGGCCGCGCTCGACGGCCGCGACCACGCGCTACCGGACGACGTCCAGACCCTCGCCCGCTCCGTGCTCACGCACCGGCTCTTGCTCGCCCCGGACGCCGGCGGCGACGAGCGGGGCGCGGTCGTTCGGGACGCGCTGGACCGCGTGCCGGCGCTCTGAGGCATGAGCCGCGCGCTCGCCAGCGTGGCGCTCGGGGCGACGCTCGTGCTCGCGGCCGCCACCTTCGACACGCCGTCGCTGTACGTGCCCGGGCTCGCGCTGGTGGCCCTCGCCGTGGGCGCCGCCACCTGGGTCGCGCTCGCCGCCCGGGGCGCCGCGGTCGTGCGCGGCGCCGCGCCGTCCACGGTGGTCGAGGACGAGCCCTATCCGCTGCGGCTCGAGATCCGGAGCGGGGTGCTGCCGCCGCCCTCGGGTGAGCTGCTCGAGCCGCTGCTCGGCTGGCCGGTCCCGCTCGCCGGCCGCTGGTCGCGCCGGGTGCGGATAAACGTCCGCTTCTCCCGGCGCGGGCGCCGGGTCCTCCACCCGGCGACCCTGGTCATCCGCGACCCGCTCGGCCTCCAGGCTCGGGAGGTCCGCGGCGCCGCCGGCGGCGAGCTGCTGGTGCTGCCGCGGATCGAGCCGGTGCTGGCTCCGGGCGGCGGGGCCGCGGGGCGCGGGCTCGCCGCCGGCGAGGCCGCGCTCGCCGGCGCGCGCCTGCACGGCGCCTCCGAGGAGGTCGAGATCGACGGCCTGCGCCCCTACCGGCTGGGGAGCCCGGCCTCGCGCATCCACTGGCCCGCGGTCGCCCGGCGCGGGGAGATGCTCGAGCGCCGCCTCATCTCCGGGGCGGACGCGGCCCCGCTCGTGGTGCTCGATCCCACGCGCCCGGTGAGCGAGGAGGCCTTGGACCGGGCGGTGCGGGCGGCGGCGTCGCTCTGCCTCCACTTGGCGCGGGCGGGAGGCTGCGGCGTGCTCCTCCCGGGCGAGCGCCGCCGCATCGAGCTCGACCCCGGGCTCGGCGCGTGGCCGCACGTTCATGCCCGGTTGGCGGTGGTCGAGGCGGGGC
>DASQXU010000004.1:0-6698 GCA_035639555.1 Thermoleophilaceae bacterium | reverse complement strand
GCCTGGCGAATGTGCTCACGGCGCTCGTCGTCGAACGCGAAGAAGAGCGCCCGGGTGTCCTCGATTCCCAGCGTGCGGGCGTAGCTCACCGCCCGCAGGCTCGCCCCGTGCACCTCCGAGATCAGCACGCGGCACACCAGGCGCCGCGGCAGGGTCTCGGGTGCGTAGGGACCGGCGGAGAGCAGGGTGGCGTCGGCGATCGCCGCCCCCATCTCGTCGAGCAGCTGGACCTTGATCCCGAGCTCCGTCCGCTTGGTGAACTCGGACAGGATGGAACGGCGGCTGAACTGCTCGGGGACGACGACGGTCACGTAGTCGGACTCGCCGTGCGGGAAGCGGAGCGCGTACTGGTGGATCGCCTCCGTGCGGGTGTCGGGCGACTGGAGCACCTCGATGTCGGGCGAGCCGCCGGTCAGTCGGCGCCACTCCTCCCTGAAGTCGTGCGGGTGCGACTCGTCGGCGACGGCGACCGGGTGATAGCGGCCGTTCGACACCATGCTCGCGTACCAGGCCGCGTAGCGGGTCGCCTCGTCGAGGCGCTCCGTGTAGAGGACGACCTCGTTGCTCGGCGGGTCGGACGCCTTCAGCGCCTGGATGCTGGCCCGGAGGCGGCCCCGGACCCGCATGTAGTGGCGGTGCACCAGACGCAGGGTCAGGATCAGCAGCGGGATCGCCACGATCACCGCCCACGCCCCCTCGCGGAACTTGGTGACGATCACGATCAGCGTGACGAGGCCGCACAGCACCGCGCCGGTGGCGTTTATCGCCGCCCGGTGCAGCCAGCGGGGCTCGCGGTGGCGTCGCCAGTAGTGGACCATCCCGGTCTGAGAGAGCGTGAACGCGATGAACACCCCGACCACGTAGAGGTGCACGAGGGAGTTCACGTTCGCCTTGAAGCCGACGATCAGCACGACCGCCAGCGCGGCGAGCACGACGATCCCGTTCGAGTAGGCCAGGCGGTTTCCGAGATGCCGGAACTGCCGGGGGGCGAAGCGGTCGTGGGCGATGGTGGCCAGGAGCCGGGGGAAGCCCTGGTAGGACGCGTTCGCCGCGAGGATCAGGATCGCGAAGGTCGTCCCCTGGACGACATAGAAGAGGAAGCCGCTCCAGTTGCCCGAGGGGAAGGTGGCGCGGGCGATCTGGGCGACGACCGACGTCGTCGCGCTCGGCGCCGCGTGCTCGTGCACCGCGAGGTATGAGACCCCGAGGAACAGGCTCACGGCGAGCGCCGCCAGCACTCCGAGGGTGTGGGCCGCGTTCTTCGACTGCGGACGGCGGAAGGCGGTCACCCCGTTGGCGATCGCCTCGATGCCGGTGAGCGCGCTCGAGCCCGACGAGAACGCCTTGAGCACGAGGAAGACGGTGAGCGCGCCGGTCCCGGCGCTCACCGGATGGGGCACCTTGGCGTGCGGGCAGCCGGAGGCCGCGCAGGTGGCGAGGCCGGTGACGATGGTCAGCCCCATGGCGACGATGAACGCGTACGCCGGGACGGCGAACGCCAGGCCTGCCTCCTTGACGCCGCGGAGGTTGATCAGGGTCATCAGGCATACGACTCCGACCGACAGGGAGACCTTCGCCGAATCGAGCGAGCTCGCGGCCGAGGTGATGGCGAGGACGCCGGCCGACACCGAGACCGCCACGGTCAGGACGTAGTCGATGAGCAGGGCGGAGCCGGCCAGGAGGCCCGGGAGGTCGCCGAGGTTGTCCTTGGCCACGACGTAGGCCCCGCCGCTCGAGGAGTAGGCGTGGACGATCTGCTGGTAGGAGAGGGCGACGACCACGAGCAAGGCCGCGATGGCCAGGGCGATCGGGAACGCCGCTCCCCGTGCCGAGAGCCCGGCGCCGATCAGGACCACTAGGGCGGCCTCGGTGGCGTAGGCGACCGAGGACAGCGCGTCCGAGGCGAAGATCGGGAGGGCCAGTCGCTTAGAGAGCAGCGTCTTCCCGAGCGCCCGGCTCGAGAGCGCCGGGCCTACGAGGAGGCGCCGTAGCCGAGTCTCGGGGAGCTTTGCCGCTTCCTGCTCGCCGCCCACTGAGGCGGAACCCTACGCCCCGCCGCGTCGTCTAGGCAGCGGCGGGCACCCGGTCGGCGGACTTGGCGGCGCGCGCCGTCCGCTCGGCCCGCACCGGCGCGGGGATCAGGGCGGCGGCGACGATCACCAGGAGGAAGCCGATGATCCGCACGCCGGCGATCGCGGGGGTGCTCCCGACCGGGTCCCCGAAGACGATCATCCCGGCCGGGATTGAGGATGCGTTGCCGGCGATCGAAGTCACCGCGATCACCGGCACGGCCGGGCCGATCTGAAGCGAGCGGGCCGAGGCGAAGAAGGCGGCGATCGCGCCACCGAGGGCGATCAGCAGGAAAGGATCGAGCGCTACCGCGGTGATGTTGTGGTCGAGCTTGCCCGTCGTCGCCTTGATGGCCACGTGCGTCGCCGTGAAGAGGAAGCCGGCGGCCGCGCCGAGCAGCACGCCGCGCTGACCGCGCAGGCGCTCAGTCCGATGCGACAGGATCAGCCAGGCGCCCACGCCGACCAGCACCGTCTCCCCGAGCACCATCGCGGGCACCGAATAGTTCGCCGAGCCCTGGCCGGAACTCGACTCGCCGGTCCCGGCCAGCATGGCGAGTCCGGCCGCGGCCAGGATGATCCCCACCCACTGGCGTCTCTGCACCTCGAAGCCGAAGAAGCGCTCGGCGAGCACGGCGAGGAAGACGATCCCGCCGGCCAGCACGGCCTGCACCAGCGACAGCGACGCGAGCGAGAGGGCCGAGACGTGCAGGCCCCAGGCCCCGAACGCGACCAGGTAGCCGATCGTCCACCACTTCGAGCGGAAGAGCCCGATGGCGCTCCGCAGCGGGTGGCGGACGTCGACGTCGGGCGCGGCGACCGCGCCGCGCTGGCGAAGCAGCGACCCCACGTTGCCGGCCACTGCGGCTAGCGCCGCGAGCGCGAGCCCAAGCCACAGGGTCACTCGGGCGTCTCCTCCCTCGAGCCCATAGTGGTCCCTTCCCCAGACCGCGCAGTTTCAGGCATGGAAATTCGAAATCGGCCGCCGGGGCGGGGGTCGGCCGTGGCTACGACCGCGGCGCGGAGCGCCTAGCGACCGTCAACGAGGAGGCCTCCCGGCGCTCGAGCCCCATGGCGAGGAGGCGCTTCGGGTGCATCGCCCAGGCCGGGCGAGCGGGTGGTCGACATCGGCTGCCCGCCACGCTCGGGCGACGTGATCGCTCGCTTCAGTCGCTGTACCGTCCCATCTGGGTGGGGCAGGACGCCACGCGGGTGGGACGGTAGGGCGGCGGGTGGCCCGTCGCTAGCCCGCCCGGCCACGCGGAGCGCCGACCAGCAGCGCGGTCAGACCGACGGCGAGCACGCCGAGGGCGAGAGCCGCGACCCCGGGCCACGCCCAGGACTGCCACGCCAGCCCGGGGACGAAGCCGGCGAGCGCCCCGGCGAGGTAGTACAGGCTGAAGTAGACGGCGCTCGCCACCCCTCGATCAACCTCGCCCGCGGCCGAGACCCCGAGCTGGGCCGCGGTCACGCCGGTGAACATCCCGAGCAGCACGAGCGCGAGGGCCGGGACCAGGCTCGCGAGCGAGGCCGGGAGCGAGAGCAGCACCCCGGCCGCCGAGCAGAGCAGGCCGGCGGTGCTCGTCCGGCGCCAGCCGATGCGGTCGGCCAGCCGCCCCGCCGGGGGTGCCACGACCCCTAGCGCCCAGAGCGCGAACACGAGGCTGGCCGTGCCCGTCCCGAAGTCGAATGGCGGCTGGGTGAGCCGGAAGGTGGCGTAGGAGAAGGTGCCGACGAAGGCGAAGAACAGCGCGCTCGCCGCGAACGCCGGGCGCAGCACGCGCCAGTTGCGAAGCTGGGTGCTCACCGCCCCGAGCTGGCGCCCGCTCCGCCGCGGCGCCGGAGCCCGGGGCAGCGTGCGGTGCATCACGGCGGCGCCGCCGAGCGGCAGCAGGGCCAGGGCCCCGAGCGCCGTACGCCACCCGACGGCCGCGGTGGCCAGCCCCACTCCGACCCGGCCGATCACCCCGCCGGCGAACAGCCCGCCCACGTAGTAGCCCATGGCCCGGCCGCCGAGCCTGGGCGTGAACACCTCGGCCACGTAGGGCACGCCGACGATCAGGAGGCCGGGCATGCACAGGCCCTGGAGCACGCGGAACAGGAGCAGCGCCCCGAAGGTCGGGGCGAGCGCGGTCCCGATGGTGGGGACTACGAGCAGCGCGCTCGCCAGGGTCAGCGAGCGCTCCCGTCCGATGCGGTCGGACACCGGCCCCCACACCCAGCCGGCCAGCGCCACCGAGATGACGACCACCGAGATCGTGAGCCCCGCCTGGGAGGGGCTGACCCCGAAGTGCCGCCGCAGCACCGGCAGGATGGCCTGGGTCGAGTACATGGTGGCGAACATCCCGGCCGCCCCCACGAGCAGGCCCGACATCTGGGCTGCCGCGGCCGGCTCGGCGCGTCCGAGCGCGGCGCGGCTCACGCCACGCCGAGGTAGGCCTCGCGTACCCGCGGGTCCTCGAGCAGCTCCCGGCTCGGCCCGCTGGCGACGATGCGCCCGTTCTCGAGCACGTAGCCGCGGGCGGCGATCCGAAGCGCGGCGTCGACGTCCTGCTCGACCACGAGCAGCGCTGTGCCCTCCTCGGCCACGGCCTCGAGCCGCTCGAGTATGTCCTCGACGAGCTTCGGGGCGAGGCCCAGCGACAGCTCGTCGATCATCAGGAGCTTGGGCCGGCTCATCAGCCCGCGGGCGATCGCGCACATCTGCTGCTCGCCGCCCGAGAGGCTGCCCGCGACCTGGGTGAGCCGCTCCCCGAGCCGCGGAAACAGCCCGACCGCCCGGTCGATGTCGGCCACCCCGCGGGAGGCGTAGGCGCCGGCCAGCAGGTTCTCGCGCACGGTCAGCCCGGGGAAGAGGCGGCGGCCCTCGGGGACGTGGGCGATCCCGAGCTCCACGATCTGCTCCGGGGGAAGCCCGACGAGCGAGCGACCGTCGAACCGCAGCTCGCCCCCGGTGGGCGAGATCAGGCCGGAGATGGCGCGGAGCAGCGTGGTCTTGCCCGCCCCGTTCGAGCCGACCAGGGCCACGATCTCGCCCTCGCCCACGTCGAGCTCGACCTCCCACAGGACCTGCACCGGGCCGTAGCCGGCCTCGAGCCCCCTAACCTCGAGCACCGTCTTCCTCCCGGGCCCGCTCGGCGTAGCGCTCCCCGAGGTAAGCCTCGATCACCCGCGGATCGCGCAGCACCTCGTCCGGATCCCCGGTCATCAGCTCCTTGCCCTCGTGCATGACGAGGACCGAGTCCGAGACGGCGGTGATCGCCTTCATCACGTGCTCGACGACCAGCACGGTCACCCCCTCGTCCTTGAGCGAGCGGATCAGGTCGAGGGCGGGCTGGATCTCGCCGGGACGGAGGCCGGCCATGACCTCGTCGAGCAGCAGCAGGCGCGGGCGCATGGCCAGGGCCTTGGCCAGCTCCAGCCGGCGGGCGTCGGCCACGCTCAGATCGCCGGGCGCGGCGTCCGCCTTGCCGAGCAGCCCCACGCGCTCGAGGGCGTCGTCCGCGCCCTGGACCGCCTCCCGGACCGAGCGCGCGCCCTCGGGCCCGTACATCGAGCCGAGCGCCGCGTTCTCGCGGACGGTCAGGTTGCGAAACGGCTTGACGATCTGGAAGGTGCGGGCGACCCGCGCCTTGGCGATCGCCCACGGACGCTGGCCGGTGACGTCCTTGCCGTCCACCACCACCCGGCCGCGGGTCGGCTTGACGTGCCCGGTGATCAGGTTCAGCAGCGTCGTCTTGCCCGCCCCATTGGGTCCGATCACCCCCAGCACCGTGCCCGGCTCGACCGAGAGGGACAGGTCGGAGACCGCGTCCACCCCGCCGAAGCGACGGCCGAGGTCGCGGGTTTCGAGCGCGGCGCTCACAGCCGGTAGGTGCGCACCGCGTCGAACAGCGCGATCCGCCGTCGCTCCCAGGCCTCGCGGGTGAAGTTGACGACGCCCATCGGGAGCAGGAGCACGGCGACCACGACGATGGCCCCGAAGATGAACGTGTGGTAGTCGGTGGCGTGGTCGCGCAGGTACTCCGAGAGGTACTGCAGCGCCACCGCCCCGATCACCGGCCCGATCACCGTCCCGGCGCCGCCGAGGACGGCCATCACCACCATGAGCACGGTGATGTCGACGTCGAACATCCGGTCCGGATAGATCGTCACCTGCTGGAAGGCGTAGATGGCCCCGGCCAGCGAGGTCAGCAGGCCGGCGAGCGCGAAGGCGGCGATCTTGGTCCTGGTGGTGTTGACTCCGACCGCGGCCGCGGCCTCCTCGTCCTGGGAGATGGCCCGTAAGCCGTAGCCGAAGCGGCTGCGCGCCACCCACCACACCACGAGGGTGGCCGCCACGGCCAGGATCAGGAAGTAGAAGTAGAAGCCGCCGTTGCCGGGATAGGTGGTGGTGGCCTTGGCTCCCACCGAAGGGACGGTGATGCCCTTCTCGCCGCCGGTCAGCCCGCTGATGTTGATCACCACCTCCCGCATGCCCTCGGCCACGCCGAGGGTGGCGATCGCGAAGTAGTGCCCGCGCAGCCGCAGGACCGGGATGCCGATCAGAACGGCGAACGCCACGCCGACGAGCGCGGCGAGCGGCAGGGCGAGCCAGAAGCTGAAGCCCGACTTGGCCATGAGCACGGC
>DASQXU010000003.1:0-6098 GCA_035639555.1 Thermoleophilaceae bacterium | reverse complement strand
GCTCGAGCTTCGGGAACTCGACCACGTGGGCCGCCTTCTACCGCGCGCCGCCCGAGGCCGCGTACTACCTGCGCGACCGGCTCGGGCTCACCCAGCCGAACCCGCGCTACGGCAGCAACATGTGGGTGTTCGCCTGGGGCGACGTCTCCGACCCGCACGCCGCCCGCGTCTGGCCGCCGGCCTCCCTCATCGACCAACTGCTCGCGCCGCCGCAGACCCAGGGCGACAAGCCCGCCGGCGGCTACGGCTGGGAGCGCCCCTGGCTGTACAGTCGCGGCCAGCGCTTCAACCTCCACGGCCCCGGCTGGGAGGCGCGAGTGAACGGCTGCCACTGGTTCGCGGGTGACCGCTACCCGGTCTGCTCATGGGCGCCCCCACCTTGCACACCCCGGAGCGCAGCGTCGAGCGCAACATCGGATATCAGACGAAGGAGCTCCTTGCGGGCGAGGGCGACCGCCGTGCGCTAGCCCGGCGGCTACGCCAGCCGCCCCCACACCGGCGCCATCGCGTCGGTGACCTGCAGGTAGGTCTCGTAGGTCTCCGCGAGCCGGTCGCGGCGCTGCGGGTCGGGCTCGAACGTGCGCTCGATCCGCACCGTCCGGTCGGCCCCCTCGGCGACGGACGGGAAGGCACCCGCGGCGACCCCCGCGCAGATCGCGGCGCCCAGGGCGCCGGCCTCCTCGCCGGCGGGGATGCCCACGGGCAGGTCGAGCACGTCGGCGAAGGTCTGGCTCCAGGTCGGGCTGCGGGCGCCCCCGCCGGTGAGCCGCGCCTCCGAGAGCGGGAAGTGGTCGCGCAGCGCGTCGACGTGCGTGCGGTGGTTGAACGCGACGCCTTCGAAGAGCGCCCGCAGAACGTGGCCCCGCGTGTGCCAGCCCTTGAGCCCGACCAGCGTCGCGCTCGCGTCCGGGCTGTCCGCCGACCCGTAGAGAAACGGCACGAACACGGGGTGCGAGTCGTCGCCCAGGACCGCCTCGACCTCACCCTCGATGAAGCCGAACGGCGACGCGCCCTCCCGCTGTGCCCGTTCCACCTCCGCCGGGCAGAGCCGACGGACGAACCACTCCAGGTTTGTGGCGGACGCGGGTGAGTTGCCCATGTTCATCCACTCGCCGGGCTCCACCCAGTTGCGGCAGAGCAGCCGAGGGTCGGTCACGGGGTCATTTGAGATCACCTCGTTGATGCTGAATGTGCCGGCGATCATCGTGAGCAGCCCGGGCCGGACCCCGCCGCTGCCGACCGCAGAGGCGTCGCAGTCGTGGAGTCCGGAGACGACCGGCGTGCCGGCCCGTAGCCCGGTCTCCGCCGCGGCCTCCGTGGTGACCTCCCCGGCCACCTCGTAGGAGCGGACGACCGGCGGCAGCGCACCCTCGAGCTCGGGGAGGCCGTAGAGCGCGAGGACCTCCGGGGCGTACCGCTGGGTGCGGAGGTCGGTGAGCCCGGCGCTGGCCTCGGTCGGATCGGTGGTGAGCCGGGCGGTGAGCCGAAGCTTCAGCCAGTCCTTGCAGAACAGCAGGTGGGCGATCCGGTCGTAGACGTCGCGCTCGTGCTCCCTGATCCAGGCCGCGAGCACGGCGGGCTGCACCCCGAACGGGGCCTCCCCGACCAGCTCGAGCGCTTCCTCGGCCACCCCATCGCGCTCCAGCCGGGCCGCCACGTCGTTCCCGCGGGCGTCCAGCGAGGTGATCGCAGGTCGGACCGGTCGGCAGTCGACGTCGAGCGCATAGAGGCCGTCGCCGTGCCCGGTGACGCCGACAGCGGCGATCTCGGCGACGGGCACCTCGGCGTCGCGCAGCGAATCCTTGATCGCCCGGGCGGCGCCCGCCCACTGCCCGTCCGGGTCCTTCTCGACCCATCCGGGCCGGGGGGTGGACTGCTCGCTCGGGACGCTGCCGGTGCCCCTGGCCATCCCATCCTCGTCGAAGACGATGGCCTTGGTGACGGTGAGGCCGCTGTCGACGCCGAGCAGGTACCTGCTCATCGCTTCGCTGCCGGCGGGTTGACCGTGTTGGTCGCCTGGCCGCTCGCCGCGATCTCGGCCACCGCCTCGGCCACCAGCCGCACCGAGTTCTCGAGCGTCTCCTCGGTGGAGCCCGCAATGTGCGGGGTCAGCGTGACGTTGTCAAGCCGGCGCCAGGGGCTGTCCGCAGGCAGCGGCTCGTCCTCGTGCACGTCGAGGGCGGCGCCGGCGATCCGGCCCTCGGCGAGGATCTCGTAGAGGGCGTCGTAGTCCACCATCCGACTGCGGGCGTTGTTGATGAAGTAGGCGGTCGGCGTCATCAGCTCGAAGAGGCTGCGGTCGATGAACCGCCGGGTCTCGTCGGTGAGCCGGGCGTGGAGCAAGACGAAGTCGCCCTCCCGGAAGACCCGCTCGATGTCGTCGACCTTCTCGGCTCCGCGCGAGCGCATCTCCGCGGCGTCGACGTAAGGGTCGTAGACCAGGATTCGCGTGTTGAAGCCGGCGAGGCGCTCGGCGACCCGGCGTCCGACCTGGCCGAAGCCGACCACGCCCACCGTGCGGCCGTGGAGCTCCACCACCGGTCCGGCGCTCTCCTCCGGCCAGGCGCCGCCCTTGATCCCGGCGTCGGCCCGGGCCAGGTCGCGGGCCTCGGCCAGCATCAGGCCGACGGCCTGCTCGGCCACAGCGTTCGCGTTGCGGCCGACGAGGTTCACCACGGCGACCCCGCGCTGCGTCGCCTCCTCGACGTTGACGTTCTCGACCCCGGCTCGGGCGACCACGACCGCGCGGAGCCGCGACCCCGCCGCGAGCACCTTCTCCGAGACCGGCGCGAAGTGGACGGCGAGCACCTCCGCGTCGCCGACCGCGTCGACGACCTCCTGCGCCGTCGGGACCGCCTCCGGTCCCTCCTTCTCCATCACCTGTTGGACCGCGTGTTGCTCCTCCTTGCTGGCCCCCGCCCAGGTGACCTCGCGGACCGCGACCTCGGAGCCGAGCACGTCGGTAAGGGCACGGCGGAAGTCCGCCGCGGGGATGAAGTGGTCTCCAACTACCAGTACGTTCACGCTGGGCCCGTCAGCGGCTCGCTCTCGCTCAAGCCGCGCTCCGCCCCGGTTGCTCCTCGCGCCGTGCGATAAGCGGCCAGTGATGCTCGGCCGAGCTGTCTCGCAGCGAGATGAAGTGGCGGTAGGACTCGTCGAGGCGCTCCCGCTGCCCCGCGTCCGGCTCATAGGTGCGACCGAGTCGCACGAGCTGGGTTGCCTCGTCGAACCCGTCGGCGCGCCCGGTGGCCACGAGCGCGGTGATGAGCGCGCCCTTGGCGCCGGACTGAGTGTCGGCCAGGGTGACGACGCGGATCCCGGCGGCATCGGCGATCAGCTGGCACCACAACTCGCTTGCCGCGCCGCCGCCCGAGACGCGGATCTCCTTCGGCCGCACCGTGCCCGCCTCGAGGCAGTCCCGGACAACCAGGCTCAGCCCCTCGAGCACCGCGCGCGCCACGCTCGGGCGATCGTGGTCGAGCGTCACGCCGACCAGCGAGCCGCGCGCGGCGGAATTGCGGAACGGCGCCCGCTCGCCCGCGGGGGAGAGGTACGGGAGGAAGGCGGGTCCCGGGGACGCAGCGTCGGCCGACTCCGCGAGGCGGGTGAGCTCCGCCGGCTCGTCGAGGGCGAGCAGCTCGCACGCCCAGTCGATCACCTCAGTGCCTGCCAGCGTGGCGTAGGCGCGTGCCCACCGGTCCTGCATCCCCGTGCACAGGGTCATCCCCACCGGCGGGCCGCTCAGGTCGGGGTCGGGGTCGCGGGTCACGGTCACCACCGACAGGGTCGTGCCGAGGATTCCGCAGGCGGTCTCCGGCTCGATTGCACCCACTCCGATCGTGGTCGCCACTACGTCGAAGGGCGCCATCGTCACCGGCAGGCCGGCCGGAAGCCCGAGCGCGCGGGCAGCCTCCGGCTTGATCTCGGCGACCCGGTCGGTGCCGTCGCGCAGCGGAGGGAGCAGTCGCCCGAGCGACTCCAGCCCGAACAGCTCGAGCACGCGCTCGGAGTAGCGCCCGTCGCGCACGTCGAGCCAGGGGTTCGACGCGTCGGAGGGATCCATTGCGCGCTCGCCGGTGAGCGACTCGAAGATCCAGCCGTTGCAGAACAGCAGTGCGGCAGAGCGCTCGAGGCGATCCGGGTCGTGGCGCTGAAGCCAGGAGAGAATGGCGTGGGGAAGGCCCGAGAACGCCACCGACCCGTTGATCCGGAACGCCGCCTCGAGCTGACCGCCACGCTCCCACTCCTCGACGATCTCGGCCGCTCGGGCGTCGTTCCATAGGATGGCGGGGCCGGTCGGCCGGCCGTCGTCGGCGACCAGCCAGCAGCCGTCGCCCTGGGCCGTCGTGGCCAGCAGCTCGACGGGCTCGTCCACGGCCTGCGCGCACGCGCGGATGGTCTCGGCCACCGCCTCGTAGACGGCGTCCATGTCTTGCTCCGAGTGGCCGGGAGCCGGTCGGTTCACCTCCGTCGGGGCGCTCTCGACGTGCTGCTCTCGACCTTCGGCGTCGAACGCGACGCACTTGACGAGCGACGTACCCGCATCGACGCAGAGCACGGTCACGCCCGCGCCTCCCCGGCGGAGCCGAGCATCATGGCGCGCATCCTAGGCCAGAGGTCCGGCCCGCGCCGCCCACGGGGGCCGGAGTTCCCGGAAGCGCTTCAGCCAAACGCGGAACCGCTTCAGGCCGCCGTGGAGGGGGATACCTCCGGCGCCGTCTGGCCGTACTCGGCCAACTTCTCGGCGGTCTCCCGAATCTGCTCGTCGGTCAGAAGACGGGGCTCGCCGAGCTGCCGGGCGCGGAAGTACAGCGCGCAGAGCCACTCGAGCAGAACGGTCCGCTCGTAGGCGGTGGCGACGCTGTCACCGACCGCGATCGTGCCGTGGTTCGCGAGCAGCGCGACGGCTCGACCCTCGAGCGCCCGGCCCATGAACTCGGCGAGCTCCGGGGTGCCGTAGGTGGCGTACGGAGCGACCCGCACCGGCCCACCACACTCGGCCATCATGTAGTGAATCGGCGGGACCTCGTCGAGGACGGTGCCGAGGACGGTCGCGTACGGCGCATGGGTGTGGACGGCGGCGCGGGCGTCGGTGCGCTCGTAGACCGCCAGATGCATCGCGATCTCGCTGGTCGGCGCGAGGTCGCCGTCGACCTGCTCGCCGCCGAGCGTGACGACGGCGATCAGCTCGGGGCGCATGTCGTCGTAGTCGAGGCCGCTCGGGGTCATCGCCACGAGGTCGCCGTCACGGGCGCTGATGTTGCCGGAGGTCCCGATGACCAGTCCGTCCCCGCGCATGCGCTGCGCGTACTCGACGATCTGGGCGCGCTCACGCTCCAGCTGCATCGGGGGAGGGATACCCGGCGTGGAGCGGGCCGAACCCGGCGCCCCGATCGGCCTCCCCCGCTGGCGTCTTCGCGCTCCCCGAGGCTCCACCTCTCGCGCTACGATGGACACGACGCTCTTTGCTCCGTTACGGGCGCGGTGTGTCTCTATCCGCCGCTACGCGCGTCCTCTTAAGGGGTTGGCGTGGATCGGGTCCCGGCTCCATCGAGGTGTGCAATGCCCGACGACGTGCAATCCCAGACCGAGCAGAAGCTCGCCGAGGAGCTGCTCCGCATACACCTTCAGTCCTACGGGAGGGGCGCCGGCTCGGCGCGCGTGTACCTCCATGATGACCTCGTCGTAGCCCTGCTCGACGAGTTGGAGCTCATGCCGAACGAGGAGTTCCTCATCGATAACGGGCAGGAGGATGGGGTAGTGCAGCTACGGGGTCGTTTCGAGCAAGCGATCGAGACGACCTTCCGGGCCGCTGTCGAGCGAGTTACCGGCCGCGAGACGACGTCGTTCGCGAGCGTCACCAGGGTCGACGACCCCAACTACGCGCTCGAGGTTTTTCGACTCGGAGAGCGCAAAGAGGTCGACATCGGAGACCTCCCCGATGCCTGAGCCCGTGAGGCCCGCGGCCTCGCGCGACGAGGAGCGGCAACTGGCAGGGCTGCTCGCGGCTCGCATCTCCACCGGCATGGTCCAGCTGATGTCGCGCTTCACCGGCCGCGGGCCGACCAAGGCGAGAACGAGCGTGAATACGAACCTGG
>DASQXU010000002.1:0-3137 GCA_035639555.1 Thermoleophilaceae bacterium | reverse complement strand
GAGCAGCTCGTCGGCGAGCGAGAGGTAGTCGGCCCCCAGGTCGGGGGCGTAGTCGAGGATCGACACCCCGCGCTCGGCCGACTCGGCGTAGCGCACCGAACGCCGGATCACCGTGCCGAAGACCTTCTCGCCGAACCGCTCCCGGAGCTGGCGCAGGGCGTCGCGCGCGTGCACCAACCGCATGTCTGCGATGTTGAGCAGCACCCCGAGCCAGTCGAGCTCGGGACGCAGGTTGTCCTTCGCCAGCTCGATGACCTCGAGCGCCTGCTCGACCCCCTGCAGCGAGAAGTACTCGGCCTCGCTCGAGATCACGGCGTGGTCGGCGGCCACCAGGGCGTTGACCGTCAGAAGCCCGAGTGAGGGAGGGCAGTCGATCAGGACGAGGTCGTATCGCGGCGCGAGCTCCCGCAGCGCCCGCCGCAACGTCAGCTCGCGACCCATCTTCCCGCCGAGGACGAGCTCGGCCTCGGCGAGCCCGAGGTTCGCGGGAACGATCGCCCCGTCGTACACCGCATCAACAGCGCGGGCGCGGCCAGCGAGCACGTCGGCGATCGTCGGCGCCGCGTCCGCGGGCACGTCGAAGTAGTCGGAGAGGTTGCCCTGGGGATCGAGGTCGACGCACAGCACCTCGACGCCGATCCGGCGGAGGACGTCGGCCAGGGTCCGCACCGCCGTGGTCTTGCCGGTGCCGCCCTTCTGGGAGAGCATCGTGACCGTGGTCGCCACCGGCGCGCACCCTAGCGGCTGAGCCCCGGCCGGCCCCGGCTTTCCGGCTAGATGCGTGATTCGCCGCGGCGAGCGCTCGCGTCGCCGCGGTCGCGGGTATAGTTGCCGCTCCTGCCCGTCGCGCGCCCGCTCGGAGAAGGCGCGGAGCCCGAGGAGGTGACATGAAGGACCCGCACGGAAGGTCCGCGCCAGCGGGCCCTCGGAGCGCACCGAAGCGCTACTCGCCCACCCGCCCGTACCGTCCGCTGCGGGCACCCGAGACCGTCGAGGACCGCGACGCGTGCGCCCTCTACGCGGCGGTCTCCAAGCGGGCCCACCCGACGCACGAGGCCATCGAGGCCGCGCTGGCCGCGCTCGAGAAGATGCTCCACCGGGCCGGCAACGTCGACGGCGAGGGAGACGGCTGCGGAGTCCTGATCGACATACCGCGTGAGATCTGGGCGGAGGAGGTCCGCGCCGGGGGCCACGCCTCGAAGCTCGCGCTCGACCCGCGGTTCACGGTCGTGCACGTCTTCATCTCCCGGAAGGTCGGCGACGTCGCGGCGGTACAGCAGAGCGCCCGAGAGCTGATGAGCCGCGTAGGGCTGCGCCTGCTCGCCGAGCGCGAGAACGTCGTGGACACCACGGCCCTCGGCCCACAGGCCCGCGAGGAGGAGCCCGTCTTCTGGCAGCTCGGTGGCCTGATGGAGGACCCGAGGCTCTGCTTCGAGCTCACCTGCCAGCTCGAGCAGCGGCTCGACTTGCACGTCGCGTCCTGCTCGACCGCGACGGTCGTGTACAAGGTGCTGGGCGCCCCCGCCGCGCTCGGTCGCTACTACCCCGACCTCCACGACGGCCGGGCCCAGACCGCCGCCGTATTCGGCCACAACCGCTACTCGACCAACACCTGGCCGTCTTTCAAGCGGGTCCAGCCGTTCGGTGTGCTCGGGCACAACGGCGAGATCAACACGATCGCCCGCCTGCGCCAGGAGGCCCGGATGCTCGGCGTCCCGCTCGCCGACGACTCCTCGGACTCCCAGGACCTGAACCGGGTGGTGGAGGCGCTGATCCACCGCGAGGGCCTGACCCTGGTCGAGGCGCTCGAGCTGGTCCTGCCCCCGATCGTCAACGAGATCAAGGGCATGCCCGACGACCTGCGCGGCTTCTATATGTACCTGCGTCAGGCCTTCGGTCCGTTCGCCCAGGGCCCGGTGGCGCTCCTCTCCCGCCACGGGGACGACTGCGTCTTCTCGGTCGACGCCCTCGGCCTCCGCCCCCTCTGGTGCATCGAGACCCCCGAGTCGTTCGTGTTCTCCTCCGAGCCCGGTGTGGTCGCGGTGGCCGACACGGTCGCCGAGCCCAAGCCGCTCGCTCCGGGGGAGAAGCTGATGGTCGAGATCGACCGGCGCGCACGCGAGTCGCGCCTGCGCGACCACCAGGCCATGCAGCGGCTCTGCTGCGAGCGCTGGCGCGAGCGCGCGGGGGGCGCCGCCGGCTCCGGCTTCACCCAGGCCATCCCCACCGGCGGGCCGCTCGAGGGGCCCGAGATTCCCGGGTACACGAGCGCCGGTCCGTCGGAGCCGGTGAAGGTCACAGACCGGGTGCTCGGCGGCTTCGGCTGGCACCGCGAGGACATGAAGCTCGTGCAGCAGATGGCGGCCACCGGGACCGAGCCGATCGGCTCGCTCGGCTACGACGGGCCGCTCGCCTGCCTCTCTCCGGAGACCCAGAACCTGCCCGACTACTTCAAGGAGTCGGTGGCGGTGGTCACCAACCCCGCGATCGACCGCGAGCGCGAGGTCGAGCACTTCTCCTGCCGCGCGGTGTTCGGCGCCCGCCCCGAGATCCAGGAGATCCCGGCGGAGCCGCGCACGATCGAGACCGCCTTCCCGATCCTCCTCGGCGGGCACGACGGCCTCGCCCCGCTCTCGGACGCCACCTACCGCAGGGTTGCCAAGGAGCACAAGACCTATCTCCTCGAGGACCTGTGGGAGGACTTCCGCGGGCGCGCGAAGGTCCTCGACCTCTCCTGCCTCGAGTCAGAGACCAGCCGCGGGGCGATCGAGCGCCTCAAGCACGAGGCCACGAGCGCGGTGCGTAACGGGGCCGAGCTGCTCGTGCTCTCCGACCGCATCGCCTACGAGGGCGACCGCCGCTACCTCGCCCCCCATCTGGCGCTCGCCGCCGTCGATCTCGCGCTCCGCGAGCACTGGACGGCTCCGGGCGAGACGAACCTGCGGCGCCGCTGCGGGCTCGTCCTGCGCTCGGCCGCTCTGCGCAACGTCCACGACGTGATGGTCGCCCTGGGGCTCGGCGCCGACGGGGTGTGCCCCTACGTGATGATCGAGGTCGCGCTGATGGATGACTACGAGGAGGACGTCTCCAAGCTCGCGTCGGCGCTGCGCAAGGGGATCGAGAAGGTGATCTCGACG
>DASQXU010000001.1:0-2750 GCA_035639555.1 Thermoleophilaceae bacterium | reverse complement strand
CGCCCTTCGGCGCGCTCGAGCCTGTGCCTCGCCTCCCTGACCGCCCCCTCCGCGGGGCTGCCCGTGTCAGCGTCGGGCGCGCGCTCGCGTCTCCTCCCGCTCGGCCGCGGCACGGCGGACCGCCGCCTCGAGCTCGGCGTTGGCCGTCGCCTGCTGGGAGTGGCCTTCTCGCTCCTCCTCCGCGGCGCGGCTCAGGCCTGCTCGCCGACCGTGAAGCGGACCTCGCCGCCCTCGACCTCGGCGTCGAGCAGCTTGTCGTCGAGGGCCTCGGCCGCGCGGGACTCGAGGAAGACGTGCGCCCCGCCCTCCTCGATGACCTCGTCCTCCTCAGCTGGGACCGCGGCGAGCGCGACCTCGAGCCTGCCCTCCTGGGCAGCCTCGGGGGGCGCGGCGATCCTCAGTCCCGCGCCCTCCGGCGCGCCCTGTGCAGAGACGACGCCCTTGATGGCCTCGGCGGCCGCGTCGGTGATCGCGAGCATGGCGCTCAGCTCCTTTCTGAGTCGGTCGCCGGCATTGGGTTGGATTGCCCGGCGCTCGCGTCCGAAAACAGCCGCCCTCTCCCGGGGCACCGCCAAACATCCCGTGACGCCTACCGCCCGGCCCCACCCTCGGGAGCCCCCGAGCGCCGCGCGCGGTCGGTCGTCAACCCGCGCATTGGTGTGGCCTTCGGCCAACTTCGACGCCCCCACCGGCCACGTGCACCGCGTGGGCCTGCACGGCCGTGCCGCCCGAGCAGGAGTGGGGTATCAGCTTGTTGGGACCCGGCAAGCCGAAGACGTCGGCAAGATCGGCCACCGGTTGTCGCTGCGGGGCGAGCTCGCCCAGGCCGGCCTGTCAACGAAGGGCCACCTCGCCCGGGGCCGTCGCCGACCCTGAGAGGATGAACGCCACATGAGCAGCCCATTGGAACGAGCCCAGGAACGCCGCCAGGCGAAGCTGGACGACGTGCGGCAGCAGATCGAGGACGGAACGCTGACGGTCAGGAAAATGACCGCCGAGGAGCGCGCCGCGAACCCCGCGCGCCCGCGCCCCGAGCGCGGACGCCGCCGCAAGCGCCGCTACGGCTGAGCGCTCAACAGCGGACGCCCGCCGAAGCGCTGCTCAGGTCGAGTCCGCTCGGCTTGCCGCGCTTGCCGACCCGGCTGCCATCTGGCGCCGCTCACGGTCCCGCCGAGCCTGATCCTTCTGGCGCTCGTCGGCCTCGCGGCGGGCCCTGCCCGCCTTGCGCACGCGGTCGTTGCGGGCTGCAACGCGCTCCAAGTTCGCTTTCCACGCGGCGTCACCGCGCCTGCCGGTCGGCTGCTCCCGCTGCTCCGCCGGGTCGCTCATTACACCTGCTCCTCGCTGCTCCCCGATCTGTTCTCGCCACAGGGGATGTGGGGAGCGCAACACCCGACGGTGGACACGTCTCTCAGGCTACTCGGAGCGACCCTGGTCGCGTGAGGTCCGTTCGGCCGCGCGATCGGGCGGCAAAGCAGTGCCAGGGCTCGCAGTCGTCGCTTAGCATCCTCCGCGTCCGCAGCACACAACCAGTGGAGGAACGCATGGCAACAGGAACCGTCAAGTGGTTCAGCGACGACAAGGGCTACGGCTTCATCACCCCCGACGACGCCGGGAAGGATCTCTTCGTCCATCACAGCGGCATCGACGGCGGCGGCCTCAGGTCGCTCACCGAGGGCGCCAAGGTCAGCTATGACGTCGAGTCCGGCGACCGGGGACCCAAGGCCGTCAACGTCCGGCCAGTCTGACCGCACCCCATCGCCCTACAGAGCCCCAGGAGACCTCGATAGCCCGATGGGCTTGGCTGCAGCCGAGGTCTGGTCGGGATGCATACCAACGGCGACCCGCGCGAGGACGGCGAGCCGCCCCTCGACGAGCCGCCGCAGCCGGCCCATAGGCCGGATGAACGGACTCGAGTGGCTGAGGAACGCGAGCCCGTCGCTGAGGAGCGCGAGCACATCGCCGAGGAGCGCGAGGAACTTCCGACGAGCGCGAGACGCTGGTCCGACGGCGCGAGCGCCGTACCGAGGTCTCGAGGAGCGCACCCTCCGCTTGGAGGTACGGGAACAGCCGCCGACAGACGCGAGCGGCTGGCGGACGAGCGGGAACGCCGCCCCCCGCCCGAGCACTCGGGCCTTGCCTCGGTCGCCCTTGGGATAGTTCGACGTGACGACCGGCGCGGAGGTGTGAAATGGCGACGGTGAACAGCGCGGCGGCGACAACCGGACCTGACGTCGCCACGCTCGAGTCGATCCAGAGCCGGGTGCTCTGGCTCGCGACCAGCATGGTCCATCACGCGAACAAGGTCCGGACGAGGCCTGCATCGGGCGTCAAGGTCGGGGGACACCAGGCCTCGTCAGCGTCGATGGTCTCGATCATGACGGCGCTCTACTTCGAGCACCTGAGAGTTCCGGATCGCGTCTCGGTCAAGCCGCATGCGGCCCCTGTGCTGCACGCGATCCAGTACTTGCTCGGCAACCTCGACCGGCGCTACCTCACCGAGCTGCGCGCGTTCGGCGGGCTTCAGTCGTACCCGAGCCGGCTCAAGGATCCGGTGCCAGCCGACTTCTCTACCGGCTCGGTCGGCCTCGGCGCAACCGCCCCGATCTGGAGCGCACTTGCGCATCGCTACGTCGCCGGGCACTTCGAAGTGCCCCGCGGCGGACGCGCGGTCTCGCTCATCGGCGACGCCGAGCTCGACGAGGGCGCCTGCTGGGAGGCGATCGCGGACCCGATGGTCGCCCGCCTGG